>JAOUBX010000086.1 GCA_029860075.1 Deltaproteobacteria bacterium
CCGAACGGACAGCCTGTGACTGCGTGTCTTTATGGGTTTTCCGGAAGAGTTCAATCAATTGTTCAAATTTCATAGTTTATCCTTCAAATTAACTTCACGTCAGTCATAAAAATAAAAGGGGGGAAAGTTTATTTCCTACCTACCACTAACTTAACAAGGACACATTCCATTAAAATCTATCAGTTGAAAGTCCCCTTCTAAAACAAAGCTTTGAGGAATATATCCGAGTGATTAGGGTGTGTCAAGGTGGAAAGACGATGGAACGCGGATGACACGAATTGAGCGGATTAAGAGCAATGGCTTTTGGGGGCACTATGCGGAAAATCGAAAGATATTAACCACCCCATATGAAAAGAAGTGCCTTTTTATGACGGGGCAAGCGGAAAGGGTGCGGAAAAGGGCTGGAAAAAGATTTGTTATCCAGGTCGATCACGAATGGACACTAAGAAAAGAGAAGCAATGAGGGTTTTAAAATCCTGTTAATCCTGTCAAAAAGAAGGTTTCGCGGAAAGACGATGGAACGCGGATGACACGGATTGAGCGGATTAAGGCGGATTAAGAGCAATAGCATGTTGGCCGCTTCGCGGAAAGTCGAAAGATATTAAACACAGAGCGAAGAGAAAGAGAGAGGTATTTTAACCACGGATAGAGCCGGAAAAAGGCCGGAAAAACTTTTTTTATTCTTCATCTCTCGGAAAGGATGATGCAAAACGTTCTATCCATTCAAGGGCGGCCTCTTCGCTTGTCAGCATACGCCCCTCCTCTTCCAGTTGAGCCCTTCTGTAGGTCTCAATATAACAGATCTGTTCAATCATTCTTACTCTGAAGGCATCACTGGAATTATGAAAGCGAACGCCAATCTCATAGTACTGTCCGTCCCTTCTGGTCCAAACGATAATGCCCTTGCTATGGAAAACAGGAGTTACAAAGGGAATGGTAATTTCTATGAGTTCACCTTTTGGGAAGTTCTCTTTTGATCTGAATGAAATACCACCTTCACTGATATCTTTCAGGTTTGGACATATGGGACCATCAATCTTGGTAGAAAAGACCTCAATGGGTATTTCCGTTGGATGTCTAACAAAAACTCTTTTATCTATTCCATTGCCTTCATCATCCATATTAATCCATCCCCGGAAGAATCAAAATTTCTTATTTTGCTCCCATTTCCAGGCAGTTTCAATAATTCTTTCAAGATCTGCATATTCGGGCTTCCAGCCGAGCACCTCTTTAGCCAGTCCGGCGGCAGCTACAAGCTTTGCCGGGTCTCCCTCTCTTCTGCCGCATATTTTGAAAGGCACTTTTAAAGCGGTGACTTTTTCCGCACATTCAATCACTTCCTTAACGGAAAAACCCCTTCCATTTCCCAGGTTAAATACGGAACTTAAATCGTCATGCTTGAAGCGATTCAGTGCCAGCATATGGGCCTGGGCCAGGTCACTGATATGAATATAGTCTCTTATACAGGTTCCATCAGGCGTTTCGTAATCGTCACCAAAGACAGAGAGACCATCGATTTCCCCCTTGATGGCTTTTAATACAAGAGGAATCAGATGTGTTTCAGGATTATGGCTTTCACCTATCCTGCCATCACTATCGGCGCCTGCCGCATTAAAATAACGCAGACAAACCGATTTCAGGCCATAAGCCTCTCCATAACTTTTCAGGATCTTTTCAAAAAAAAGCTTGCTTTCACCATAAGGATTAATTGGCCGCTGTCTGTGTTTTTCATCTATCCTGTCAGTCTCGGGATTTCCGTAAGTGGCACAGGTTGATGAAAAGATGAAATTTTTTACACCGCTTTCAAACATTACTCTTAAAAGGTTTAGTCCGGCGCCCACATTGTTTTCATAATATTTTTGGGGATCCTTAACAGACTCACCTACATAGGCATAGGCAGCAAAATGCATAACTGATTGAAAGTCATATTTTTTGAAAGTATCTCTTAATTTATCAATATCTGCAAGGTCACCCTTTACCAAATCCCAGTCGAGTGCAGCTTCCTTGTGACCATAGACAAGATTATCATAGACAACAGGATTATAGCCCATCTCCTTCAGCTTGAGGCAGGCATGGCTGCCTATATATCCTGCGCCTCCCGTAACAAGTATATCCATCTCTCTCTCCTTAAAGCAATTTGACCTTTATCTCTTGCCATCTTTTAAGGAATTCTCTTTTATTAAGATCCCCCAAAAGAGCCATACTGATTTTTTCATGGGAAAAAAGCTTCTCTGCCATTAACCTTACCTCTTCTGCCGTAACGGATTCAATATTTTCGATACTTTCCTCAACCGATATTTCCCGCTTAAAAATGATTTCATGAACGGCAAGCCTGTGCATTCTGTTTTCACTGCTTTCAAGACCAAGAAGAAGATTGCTTTTCATCTGTGCTTTTGCAGAACGAAGTTCTTCTTCAGTCAAAGGATTTTCCTTTAATTTTCTGATTTCCTCCATGGAAATTTCTATGACTTCATAGAGGTCATTTTTACTCATGGCTGCATAAACACCTAAAAGCCCTTCTTTTTCATAAGTAGAGACATAGGAATAGATGTTATAAACAAGGCCTCTTTTTTCTCTTACTTCCTGAAAAAGCCTGGAACTCATTCCTTCACCAAGAACAGTATTGAGGATATATAAAGTATATCGGTCAGGGCTCGTACATGACAGGGCAGGCACGCCCAGTGAAAGATGAACCTGTTCGAGCTTTTTCTTTACCACATTGACTTTAGGCAGATAGTCAATGTTCTCTGTATCCCAATCACAAGCCGGCCTATTGAGACTATTAAAATACTTTGAAAAATCATTGACCAGCTTATCATGTTCCATATTACCCGATGCGGCAATAACGATTTTTCCGGGGCTATACATCTTTTTATAGAAATCTACGATTCCATTTCTATTAAAAGATAAAACATTTTCAGACCTGCCTGTTACCAGCCGCCCAAGACCGCAGTCTCCCCAGAAGCTTTCATAAAATAAGTCATGAATATAGTCATCGGGTGTATCGAGAGTCATCCCTATTTCCTGAAGTATGACCTGGCGTTCCTTCTCTATCTCGCTATTTTCAAAAATGGAATTAAGAAACAGATCACTCAGAATATCGATGGCCAGTTCTGAATGTTCACTTAAAACTTTTATGTCATAACAGGTGGATTCTCTTGTAGTAAATGCATTTAAAACACCACCAATAGAATCTACCTGCCAGGCAATATCAAAGGCGCTTCTTTTCGCCGTTCCCTTAAAAAGCATATGCTCAATAAAATGAGAGAGTCCATTTTCATGGGCTTTTTCATGCCTTGATCCGCACTTAAGCCATATCCCTATGGAGGAGGAATAAAAGACAGGATTTTCTTCACTGACGATGACGACACCGTTATCGAGAACGGTCTTGTTATATTTAATTACTTTATCCATAAAAAAAGGCCCACCTTTTATGGGCGGACCTTCTCTCCTTTTACATTAATATTGAATTACTAAATTAGGAATTAAGCGTCTGTCCGAGCGCCTCTTTCCTGGATAGTTTGATCTTGCCCTGTCTGTCGATATCGAGAACCTTGACTAAAACCTCTTCCCCTTCGGAAAGGATGTCCGTTACCGATCTTACCCGTTCTTCAGCCAGTTCAGAAATATGAACAAGACCGTCAGTTCCGGGAAGAATTTCAACAAATGCACCAAAATCCATTATTTTTCTAACAGTTCCAAGGTAGAGTTTCCCAATTTCAGCATCTTTCGTCAGACCTTCAACCATACTGATAGCCTTTTTTGATGATACATCATCGGCAGAGGCTATATCGACCTTACCATCATCAGTAACATTAATCTGCACACCGGTGGCTTCTACGATGGACTTGATATTCTTTCCACCGGGACCGATGAGATCCCTGATTTTGTCCTTGTTGATGTAGAGAGTAACTATCTTGGGCGCATGAGCAGATAGTTCTTTTCTCGGTTCGCTGATAGACTTTTCCATCTCTTTCAAGATATAAAGTCTTCCTTCTTTTGCCTGCTCAAGGGCGGCAGCCATGATTTCCCTGTTGACACCGGTAATCTTGATATCCATCTGGAGTGCCGTTACACCTTCAGAGGTACCTGCAACCTTGAAGTCCATATCACCCAGATGATCTTCATCGCCGAGAATATCAGACAAGATAGCTACATCATCAGCCTCTTTAATAAGACCCATGGCAATACCCGCAACAGGGGCCTTGATAGGTACACCGGCATCCATCATTGACAAGACCCCTCCGCATACCGTTGCCATTGATGATGAGCCGTTTGATTCCAGTACATCTGAAACAATACGCAACGTGTAAGGAAATTCTTCATTCGATGGGACAATACTGACAAGGGCTCTTTCAGCTAAAGCACCGTGACCGATCTCCCTTCTACCGGGACTTTTGAGAAAGCTTGCCTCACCTACACAAAATGGAGGGAAGTTGTAATGGAGCATAAAGCTCTTCTTATATTCACCCATGAGGGCATCAATTCTCTGTTCATCAGAGGCAGTTCCAAGGGTAGTCACCGCCAGTGCCTGCGTTTCACCTCTCGTAAAAACAGCGGAACCGTGCGTTCTTGGAAGAACACCGACTTGAGATGAAATCGATCTTACATCAGTAGTCTGCCTGCCATCAATTCTGACCTTATCCCTGAGGATGGTATTCCTCATGGTTTTCTTTTTTATTTTATCAACAACAGAAGATACCTCCTTATTCCAGTCGGCATTTTCATCATCACCAAACTCTTCAAGGGTAATTTCCTTAATGTGATCAAGGCGATCATATCTTTCCGCCTTCGATGAGATTTTAAGCGCTTCTGTTATCTTCTCCTCTGCAAAAACGGCTACTTTCTCGTCAAGTTCCTCATTAACCTCAGGCAGCTCGACGGTCATCTTTTCGACACCGCATTTTTTCTTTAACTCTTCCTGCATATCGAGGAGGGGAGCCAGCGCTTCGTGACCGAAAAAGACCGCTTCAAGCATATCTTTATCGTCAACCACCTTGGCCCCACCTTCAACCATCATAACCGATTCCCTGCTTCCTGCAACTATGAGGTCAATGTCACTCTTTTCCAGATTTTCCCTGTCGGGATTAATAATAAACTTGCCATCAACTCTTCCCACTCTCACGCCCGCAATAGGACCGAGAAATGGAATATTTGATACTTCAAGAGCAGCAGAGGCACCAATCATGGCAACCATATCAGGGTCGACATCGGGTTCAACAGAAACAACCGTTGCAATCACCTGAGTTTCATTCAAAAAACCCTTCTCAAAAAGAGGTCTTAAAGGCCTGTCAATGAGTCTTGACGTGAGCGTCTCTTTCTCCGACGGTCTTCCTTCTCTCTTAAAAAAACCACCGGGAATTTTACCGGCTGCGTAAGTTTTTTCCTGATAGTTAACTGTAAGAGGAAAAAAGTCTATCCCCTTTTTCGGCTCTTTATTTGCAACTGCCGTAACCAAAACTACCGTATCACCGTATGTTACAAGTGCAGAACCGCTAGCCTGCTTTGCCAGATGCCCCGTTTCTATGGATAGCTTTCTACCCCAGAAATCAATCTCTAACCTGGTTGCCATATCTATTTTAATTCTCCAATCCTCTTAATTATGCTGCAAGTATGTTTCTATAATTCATCGCTATAATGGCGTGATACATTAAAGGGCCGCTTTGCCGGTCCCTCATCAATGTTTCTCTTCCGCCATATATATTTGCTTTTATTCTGAATATCAGGCGTTATAAAAGGCGTTTCAATCAATCCCCCTATATGATCGGGGGCTTTGATTATTTTCTGATACCCAACTTATCAACAAGCTCTCTGTATCTGCCTATATCCCTGTTTTTGAGATAGTTGAGCAGACGCCTTCTCTGACCGACAAGCTTCAAAAGCCCCCTTCTTGAATGATGGTCCTTTGCATGAGTTTTAAAGTGGTCCGTAAGGTATTTAATCCTTTCCGTCAAGATAGCCACCTGTACCTCAGAGGAACCCGTATCGGAATCGTGGGTCTTGTATGAGTTAATAATTCCTTTTTTCTGGTCACTGTTTATTGCCAAATTAATTCACCTCCTTCTTATGTTTAGTCGTATATTTTTATCATGGCTTTACCTTATTTGTAAAGCCATTTATATATTATTGAATACCCTTAAACTCTTTCCAACTACTGATTTTTCCGGCAAATTGCTTACTGCTGAAAGCGGTGAAAAGAGTTCACCAATAGAGAGCAAGCTCCCCTCAGGAGAAAGGATCTTTACCTTATCTACATGACTCTCTTTCTTTTCATAACTTTTTAGCCATCCAGCCATAAGGTGACGCCCATTAAGTATTTTTTCAACAGCCTCTTTTTTAACTTCAACGCTGCTCATATGTTTTAGAGAGCTATGTAGAGGAATAAGAGAGGACATCAGCTTTTCCTTATTGCCAAGATCCTCTGTCGATATAGCCTGATCAATTGAAAAGCTGCCGTTTTCAAGTCTTCTCAAACTTCCAAGATATCCGCAGGTACCAAGTGCCCTGGCTATATCCTCTGCCAGCGTTCTAATATAGGTACCCTTTGAACAAGTCACATCTATAGTAATTTGATCTGCATCAAAATTTATTAGCTTAATTTCGCTAATAAATATATCCCGTTCACTTCTTTCAAGATCAATTCCTTTTCTTGCATACTTATAAAGGGGCACACCATTTTTCTTTATGGCTGAATACATGGGAGGTACTTGCTTCGAATTCCCCTTAAAAGAGGCAAGAACATCAACAATGATATTTTCTTCAAGTGGAGGAAAAGGAATTTGCTCCACCATGTGACCCGTTAAATCACCGGTATCTCTTCTTTCACCAAGAACAATGCTGGCCCTGTACCGTTTTTCACCTTCCATGAGGTAGTTAGAGAGCTTTGTCCCCTCACCTACCAGAAGAATCATGACTCCCGTAGCGAAGGGATCAAGGGTTCCGGCATGGCCTATCTTCTTCATGGCCAATGTTTTTCTCACCCTGGCTACAAGATCATGAGATGTTATGCCTTCAACCTTATCGACAATAAGGATTCCCGATTTTTGTTTGCTTTCAACGGCCATGACAAGAGAGTCCTCATTTCTCAGCTTGCATCAACTTCTTTTTCAGCAGCGTAAAATGCCGCTTTTCTTGCTTCCTCAAGACTTCCTTCCATGACACAACCTGCTGCATTTCTATGACCACCCCCACCAAATGACCGGGCTACTGAAGCAACGTTGATAAGCCCCTTTGAACGGTAACTTATCTTATATTCACTTGAAGTAATTTCTCTCACAAGAAATGCTACTTCAACCCCTTCAATGGATCTGGCATAGTTTACAAAACCATCGGTCTCTTCATGACCTGTCCCCGTAGCAGACATCATTTCCTTTGTCACAACAAGGGAGGCTACTTTTCCATTCTCCGAAACCCTGAGGCTATCTAGAACGAGGCTTAGTAACTTCATCCGCCCGAGAGGCTGATTTTCATAGACCTTATTTGAAATCTCCCAGGGAGACACACCGAGTGAAACCAACTCTCCGGCAGCAATAAAAGCCTCATTTGTTGCATTGGAGTATCTGAAGGAACCTGTATCTACAATAATAGTCGTATAAATATTGTCCGCTATCGCTTTATCCAGTTCTACAGGCAAAGCTTTTAAAACATTGAAGACAAGATAGCCAGTAGAACAAGCATCCTTATCTATGAGGGTAATATCTGCAAAATACTCATTAGTAAGGTGATGATCAATATTTATCCATTTTTTTGTGGCAACCATGGAAGAGAAATCTTTTCCTACTCTTTCAAGTTCCGAACAATCAAGAACAACAGCGCTATCGAAGGGTTTCTCACTATCAAGAGAAGTTGCAACCATTTCCGCGCCGGGCAAGTGCTCAAATTGATAAGGAACACCGTCCCTGTTATAGACAAAGACATCTTTATTCATTTTTTTTAAAGCGAGCGCAAGCGCAAGCGAAGAGCCGATGGCGTCACCATCGGGATTGAGGTGAGAAGCGATCAAGATTCTTTCATCAGCCTCAATAGCTGATACAATCTCATTTATCAATCTATCCATTCTTGGTAAGGTCCGAAAGCAACATATCCATTTTCTCGCCCTTTTCCATAGTTCTGTCTTCAACAAACTTTAGATCAGGGAGATATTTCATCTTTAGCCTTTTACCCAATTCTCTTTTTACATAGCCCTTGGAACTCTTAAGCCCCTGGGCTACTTCGGTCCAGCGCCTGTCATCTCCAATAACGCTGTAAAATACGAGGGCATGGCGTAAATCGTCGGAAACCCTGGTTCCCGTAACGGTGACCATTTCTACTCTGGGGTCCTTTATATCTCTCAGAAGAATATTCGATACTTCACGGTAAAGAAGATCACTTACCCTTTCTGATCGTTTAAATTCTTTCAAAGTGATATTACCTCTATCTCTGTATCAATAATTTCTGCAAGGTTCATGGCTTCTATAAAATTAACTGCCTTGTCAAGCCGGGAATTAATAAAAGCCGAATCATTTCCGATCAGGGCAATGCCGACTTCACTCTTTTGCCACATATCATTAAAAGCTGTTTCGGAAACGGACATATTGAAGCGGTTCTTTGTTTTTTCAACAATTTTCTTAAGGATGCCTCTTTTTTCTTTTAAAGAAGAGACGCCGTGCAACATGAGTATAATCCGGCATATACCGACAATCAATTTTCCAGCCCCCTTCTCAGTCCCTCTTTATTACAGTTTTGCCGCCTCTTCTTCATGGGTATAAGCTTCAATAACATCGCCAACCTTTATATCGTTAAAGTTCTCTACGCCCATACCACATTCATAACCGGAAAGAGCTTCTTTTACATCATCCTTGAATCGTTTAAGCGATGATAATTTTCCTTCAAAAATGACCACATTATCCCTTAAAACTCTCACACTGGCATTCCTTCCAATTTTACCGTCAATGACGTAACAACCGGCAACAGTGCCAATTTTCGAGATATTGTATGTCTCCCTGATTTCAGCCCTTCCCAGATAAACCTCTTTAAGAACAGGACTCAGCATACCTTCCATAGCCGACCTTACATCGCTCACCACATCATAGATAATGGAATAGGTCCTGATATCAATCTTTTCTGATTCTGCCAGCGTTGCCGCCTTCATCTCCGGCCTTACATGAAAGCCGATGACAATGGCATTAGAAGCAGAGGCAAGCAGAACATCGCTTTCCGTAATTCCACCGACACCACTGTGAATAACCTTGAGCTTTACCTTTTCCGTACTCAGCTTATGGAGGGATTCGGTGATTGCCTCGATGGAACCATGAACATCTGCCTTGAGAACAATATTGAGTTCATGAAATTCTCCCTGCTGAATGCGGTCAAAAAGCGCATCGAGAGTGACCTTACCCATCTTGGCAAGCTCCATATCTCTTAGTTTTTCCTGTCTGTGAAGGCTCATCTGTTTGGTCAGACGCTCTTCAGCAAGAACAACAAAATCATCCCCCGCATCAGGTACACCTGAAAGTCCGATCACTTCCACAGGTATAGACGGACCCGCTTCTTTAACCTTCTGGCCTCTGTCATTATGAAGGCCTCTCACCTTACCTGAATGTATACCGGTAACAAAATTATCACCCACTTTCAAAGTACCGCTTTGAACCAGTACAGTAGCAACAGGTCCTCTTCCTTTATCGAGCTTTGCTTCGACAATAGTTCCTCTGGCCGGCATATCGGCCGCAGCTTTCAGTTCCATAACTTCAGACTGAAGAAGAATCATTTCGAGCAGTTCCTTTAGCCCCGTTCTTTCCTTAGCCGACACGTTGGCAAAGATAGTCGTACCGCCCCATTCTTCCGGGATGAGTTCAAACTTCGAAAGTTCCTGTTTTACCCTTTCCGGGTTGGCATCGGGCTTATCAACCTTGTTTATTGCAACAATGATAGGCACGTCAGCCGCCTTGGCATGGTCAATGGCTTCCTCCGTCTGGGGCTTAACACCATCATCGGCAGCAACAACGAGAACGACGAGGTCTGTTACCTTGGCGCCCCTTGCCCTCATGGAGGTAAAAGCCTCATGACCGGGCGTATCGAGAAAAACGACATCACCGTTTTCCAGCTTTACATCATAAGCGCCTATATGCTGTGTAATGCCACCCGACTCACCGGCAGTCACGTCCGTTTTTCTGATAGAATCGAGGAGCGTTGTCTTGCCATGGTCAACATGGCCCATAATGGTAACAACAGGCGGTCTGGGCATTAAGTCCTTACCGGCAACCTCTTTTTCCTCAAGAATAAGGTCCATTTCCAGCGCCACATTTTCCACTTCGTAACCGAATTCGGAAGCAAGGAGTGTCGCCGTATCAGCATCGAGTGACTGGTTAACGGTTGCCATCGTTCCAAGGGCAATAAGTTTCCTGATCACCTCTGATGACTTGATTCCCATTCTTTTGGCAAGCTCTCCAACGGTAATAAATTCGGAAAATTTAATTATCCGCTTAATTGCCTTTGGTGTGGTAATTTCAGTCTTTTTAGCCCCTTCTTTCTTGGCTTTCTTCCTTCTGCCCCTGGGACCGTAGAAGGTATCCCGGCCTTCGAGGAGCGCCTGTTTTGTAACGACTTCCCTCTTTTTTGAATCCTTAAAAGCTTTTTTCTTTGCCGGTTTTTCATCCCTTTCAATATCAACAGCTATCTTTTTGCGATCCTTGCCGGGCTTGGCAGAAGGCGTGGACTCAACCGCCCCTTTCTCCTTGTCCTCCTTTTTTGCCTCTACAGGAGTTTTCTCTACTTTAACTTCGGAAGGAATGGCTGCTTTCTTTTCTGCTTCTGTCTTTTCCTCTTTTTTCTTTTCTCTGACCGGCTTTTCATCAACTGCCCCTTTGCCGGTTGTTTCTTTCTTTTCCTCAACCTTAACTTCGGTTTCTGCCTCTTTTTTGGGTTTTTCTACCTCGACAGGTTTCGTTTCCGACTTGGCTTCGGCTTTTGCCGCAGGAGGCGCAGCTTGCTCGACTTGAGCCGTTTCTTCAGGTTTCGCTTCAGCTTTTTCCGCCGGAGGCACTACTCTTGCCCTCCGTCTGATAACTGTCGGTTTTACCCTCTTTTCGACTATCTCTTGTCCGTCGTTATTTTTCACATCTTCGCTCAACCTATCTTCCTCCTCTCATACGTGAAACCTTTATTATATCAAGTCGGTACCTATCTTTTCCAATTTCCCGATTTCCCCGATGATCGCTGCTGCCAAACCGGAATCTTTCAAGGCAGCAACCTTTCTTCCCCCTAAAACCTTTTTAATTCCCTCAGTATCAGGAAAACGCTTAATGTTTATGGCTTTAGCAGCTATTCTTGTTTCCCACTTCTTTCCGGCTGTTTCCGATAAATCCCTGGAAAGCAAAAGAAGAGAGAGATTTCCTTTTTTAAGTTCCCCTTCAACAGCTTCCGTGCCAAGTGAAATTTTTCTGCTTCTTATTGCCATTGACAGCAAAGAAGCTATCTTTTCGGTACATTGTAAAGTGAAGACCCTTGCCACTTCATCAAGCACCGGCATTTTAACACTACCCCTGAAAGCCCTTTTAAGCGCATTCCCCTTTAATGCCTTTTCCATACAGCTTAGTTGAGGGCACACATAAGCTCCCCTGCCGGGCAATTTGGAATAAAAATCTAAAACAACCTCATTATCAGGGGAAAGGACCAGCCTTAGCAGCTTTTTTTTTTCAGCTATCTCTCTACAGCCAAGACAACTGCGCAGAGCGTCCCCTTTTTTCAAAATTATTTACCAAGCGTTTCTTTCGCTTTCTCAATAAGCGCAGTTGCCTTCTTCTCGCCCAACCCCTGGATCTCAAGCAACGCTTCAACAGTTTTTGCCGCCAGTTCTGAAACGGTATTAATGCCCGCCCCTGTGAGAATCTCAGCCGTTTTACCACCAACGCCGGGCACATTGGTTACAGGCATCTCGTCGGAAGAGCTCTCTTCAGAAACCGCCTCTTCTCCTTCCAACTCAAGCGCTTCAGCTTTTTCCTCCCTGGCTCTGGCTGCAGCAAGTTCTTCTTCCAGCCTTTCTTCTATGGAGAGTTTTTCAGCCTTTGACTCCGTATTTATATCGATATTCCAGCCCACAAGCTGCGCGGCCAGTCTTACATTCTGACCTCTCCTTCCAATAGCCAGTGAAAGCTGATCATCAGGAACAACGACTTCAACAGCCTTTTCATCTTCATCAACAATAACCCGGATAATTTCAGCGGGAGAAAGGGCATTACATACAAATTTGGCAATATCCTCATCCCAACAAACGATATCGATCTTTTCACCCCTTAATTCCTGAACCACACTTTGAACCCTGGAACCCTTCATTCCAACACAGGCGCCGACAGGATCAACCTGGGAGTCCTTTGATGTAACGGCAATCTTGGCCCTCGAACCGGGCTCCCGTGCAGCCCCTTTGATCTCTACGATACCTTCGTAAATCTCGGGAACCTCGAGAGTAAAAAGCTTAACCATAAAGTCAGAATGAATTCTGGACAAGATAACCTGAGGCCCCTTGGTCTCCCTTTTAACATCAACGACATAACACCTGACACGATCACCCGATC
The DNA here is from genome assembly GCA_029860075.1 of Deltaproteobacteria bacterium. Classification (NCBI taxonomy): domain Bacteria; kingdom Pseudomonadati; phylum Myxococcota; class Myxococcia; species Deltaproteobacteria bacterium. The sequence continues at coordinate 12,549 of JAOUBX010000086.1, forward strand.
TGAAAGATTCCCTTGGAATCTGCTCCTTATGGGGCATAATGCCTTCCGTCTTGCCAAGGTCAATAACAACGTTACCCTTTTCAAAACGCCTTACATAACCACTTATAAGTTCACCCTTGCGGTCTTTATATTCGTTAAAGATCATGTCACGCTCTGCATCCCTTACGCGCTGTATGATCACCTGTTTGGCTGTTTGTGCCGCAATCCGGCCGAATTCACTTGAAGGGAGTTTAATGCCAAGACTGTCACCGACCTCAACATCGGGATCGAGTTCTTTAGCTTCAGCCAGGCCGATTTCGTTATCAGCATCTTCCACTTTTTCCACAACGGTCTGGAACTGAAAAAGTTCAACTTCACCCACGTCGGGATTAAACTGCGCTTCAATATCCTTCTTGGAGCCGAACTTCTTCCTTGACGCCGTAAGCATTGCCGCTTCAATCGCTTCGATGATAACGTCCTTGTCAATTCCTTTGTCTTTTCCAACCTGTTCTATAACCCTGTTTAGGTCAAAAATCATCTACCCCTCCTGTATAAACTCAAGATTTGCCTTCGCTATGGCGTTAAAGGCTACCTTTATTTCTTTTCCTTCTTTATCAAGTATTATTTCTTTGTCCTCAACACCCTTAATAAGCGCCACAAAACTCTTCATGCCCTCTATGGCCTCATAAAGCTTGATCTTTGCATATCTCCCCTTGAACCGCTCATAGTCTGCCGGCTTTTTCAATGGTCTCGTAATTCCCGGGGATGATACTTCAAGATTGTAATGATGGTCGATAAGCTCTTCCACCTCGATAACGGTACCGATCTCACGGCTGACCATGCCGCAGTCATCGAGAGTAACACCACCCTCTTTATCTATATAAAGCCTCAGAATCCAGCCGCCATGCTCCCTTCTGTACTCAACATCAACGAGTTCCATATTGCAGGATTCAAGTATGGGTATGGCAATCCTGGCAGCTTCTTCTTCTATTGTTAATTTACTCATTTCCAAATTTCGGGCAATAAAAAAGCGGGCCTTCAAGCCCACTTGTGAGTGAAATATACTACATATAGTCATATTATGCAAGCAAAATAATAAAGTTAATCCATGTTTATAAAGCCCATTTTATGTACTATGGTCTGTTTCTTTCATAAACAACCCGTGCAATCAAACAGATAACTTCCAGTTAAACAGGAAAGTGTCCGATCAAGCCTTAACTTTACATCTCAATCCTCTCTATCCAAACTCCCATAAGCAAGATCTTCCTCCAGCCATTTCCGCTCACATACCATAAGCAATCTATCTATATTAAACCGGAGTAAAGTGCTATCCGCCTTCACCTTTTTTAACGCCTAAAATGGCGGATCAGGGGTAATTAATAAAACTTGAACTTCTTTAGGGCAATATAACTCATTTTGAGGAGAAGTAATCCATGTCTAAATCTCTCAATCTTAATTTCTCCATACTCTCTTTTTTTATAACGGATAGGTATCTCAACAATCTTCAGGTTCTGCTTTGCAGCACCAAAGAGAAGGTCAAAATCACCAAAAGGATCAAAGTCACCAAAATAGGCCCTTCCTGCCTTTATTTTTTCATAATCTTTCTTAAAAAGAACTTTTGTTCCGCACAATGTATCCTTGATTCTCTGTTCCAAAAGCCATGTAAAAAGAAGGCTGAAAAACTTGTTTCCCAGGATATTTAAGGTCCGCATAGCCTCTTCTTCCATCTGGTAAACTAAACGGGAACCATTAATGAACTCACCACGGCGAGATACAATTGTATTATAAAACTTTGGCAGTTCCTCAGGTGGGACAGTAAGATCAGAATCGAGAATCATAAGTATGTCACCGGAGGCCGCATCAAATCCCTTCCTGACCGCATCACCCTTACCTAGCTTCAACATCTTGTCAGGTGGTGTCTCCAGGTCGTCTTTGAGATAGTTCTCACTGGTATCTTTTGGAATCTGATGAATCAGTTTAATATCTTTTTTACCTTTGTATTTTTTAATAACTTCCTCTATTGTCTCAACGGTTCCGTCTGTAGAGTTGCCGTCAACAAATATTATCTCCCCATGTTTCCCCATCTCAGGCATACGGTCTATGGCTCCTTCAATATTCCCCTGTTCATTTCTGCAAGGAATAATAACAGAAACACTACAAGGATCCCCCTTAACGCCATCATCCCGCGGACTCTCCTTTACTACAACATAATCGAGCATGCAAAGTTTCTTTAAAAGGGGTAGCGTGGCAAGGTACTTATTAACAAAGGGTGATATGAGAGGAATATAGATGGGGATGAGAAGCCTGCTCCCCTTCTTGATTATCTCATAGCCATTCATATATAGCATGTTTTCCAAATCATCAATGGAGAGCCAGTTTTGATAGTCCTGTGGCATTTTAAGCTTTAATTTTTCAGCCAACCTGATTAAGGGCTCCCATAAGTAGTTATAATATGTTATCACTATCCTGGAATTTTCGTCCGTTACCTTCCTAAGACAACTAAAGGCCTTCCAAACATCTGTCAGTTCACCAAGAAGGTCAGACATGATGATATAGTTAAACTTTTTATCACTATCAAGATCTTCTGCATCACCAAGGCTAAAGTTAAGAGTTGGAAATTTTTTTTTTGCACTGGCAACCATCTTTTCACTAAAATCAATGCCTTTTCCTTCTGCCGGATTAGCCGCATAAAGCAGTTCACCAGTACCACATCCTATTTCTAAAACCTTCTGTTTCGGTGGAATAATAAATTTTATCAATTTTTCAAGATGAGCATAATAGTAGGCATTTTTTGCTCTCCAGTAATCCCTCGATGAAGCTATTTTATTGAAATGCTTTATTTTAATTTCTTTGGTATTCATGACTGTCAATTATCAATCCATTTCATCACTACAGAGAGCTCTCATAGTGCCCAAAATCCACCGCTTAATCTGGTGGGAGTCCCTTTTGTATCCCTTTTTCGTGTTTTTTCAACTCATTTAAAGTGTTGCATATCTAACGAGTTTACATTTTTCTCAAAGTTCTTGCAGGAAGGTTGTTCAAATCACCATCCTTCCAATCCATGTTTGTCACTATCCCGAATATTTTGCTGTTTCTGTTTTTGATATTCATCGCAGGAAAGGGCAGATCAGAACTCTCACCTATGCCGGATAATAACTGCTGCTGATGTAATAAGATGCGCTTTGAAATATCTCCCTATTCAAATCCTTTCTTGCTGGCCCTACCGCATTCGGCACAAAACATACCCCTGCCCACTCGGAACAAAGGGCTCTGGAGGCATAAAAAATATTACCATCAGCGCACTATTCCTGTATCCAAATCCTTATATAAATATCGTCTATAATATTCAAGTTTACTATCAAGGCGTTTTTCCATATGATTTTGGACGAGCTTCTTTGCTTTACTGAAATATGCCTCTGCTTCTTTTACATTTGATGAAGCAATAGGCCATCTGGCGGCATTAAGGTACAAGTCAACCCTGCTGCTATCTTCCGGCATAAATCGTAACAATTCTGAATACATTACCCAATAATTCTCCATTAAAAGTTTGGAAGGTTCCTTAAGAGTTATAATGTTAAGCCCGGTAAATTCTCTAACTTCCAGCTGGTCACTCACTATTGGTGGTTTTTTACTCCCTTGAAAGTTCATAAAGAGTAACAAAACCAGGTTCCCTTTTGTCTCGGGATTGGAAAATAAGTAGTTTGTCAGACCATCAATATTATAATCCTCATTTATACTATTAAAATAAAACCAGCGGCCTATAAAACCGGGTTCCCAAGTCCCATACTCATGGAAGCTTTCCGTCAATATAACATCTTTGTCTCCCAATATGTTCATTAGATGTTGCGATGCACCTCTCCAGTCAGTTTTATCCTGAATGAAGTAGTAATTTCTGAGGCTGTTTATTGAAATTAATGCAATGAACAATGAAAAAAATATAATAAGTACCGAACTTATCTTCCATAAAGGTTTAACAAATTTATCAGGAATGTGTGAAGTATATACAATTCCTGCACTCACCAATATGTATAAAAAAGGAAGATAATAAACAGAATACCTAAGGTACATTCTCAAATTCAACTCATTCATTACAAACACCTGGACGAAGGGAAGCATAAGAACAAATAGTGTAAAAAATAATACTAAAGGTTTTTTTTTCACCTTTATTAGTGCAAAGACCAGGGCAGATAGTAGAAAAAAAAGATAAAGCCATGTCAGAGGATATGTTAATCGAATAAAGTGTTCTATCATAATATCTATGGAGAAATGTTTTAAAGTAGTTGTCATAGAAGAGAAGGAAATGCTGCGGGAAGATAAAGACCCTGATGCTGATTTAATAATATAAAAAAATGGGTAGTACGCTATAAAAGCCAGTAGTGAAGTCAAAAGAATTTTTGCAACATTCTCTCCCTTAAAAAAAACGGACTTGTTTTTCATGAAATAATTCAAAATACCTGCTGAAAGGAAAAGAATATTTAATGTATAGAGCGCAACAATAGGAAGCAGCACCCTGGATATGAGCATCAGGTAAAGGCTTATCCCAAATAATAGCCAGTGGCGTAAATCCCCATTAGAAAGGGCTCTTAAAAGTAACCAGAGACTCAATAATAGTAGAAAAATAAATAAAGAATATGGCCTTGCCTCTTGTGAGTATTCAACAAGGACCTTTGATAAAGCTGTAAAGAAAGAAGCCAGTATTGCTATTTTGGGTGTAAACAGTTCCTTTGTGATACAAAAAGTTAAAATAATAATCAATGTACCGAAGATCATAGCCGGAAACCGGTAAAGCAATTCACTTCCATCAAAGAAAAAGGCAAGAAGGTATCCTATAAAGTAATCAAGGGGTGGTTGATTCTGTGAGGCGGCTCTTTCAATGAGATGTGTAAGTGAACTCGAATAATAGTAGCTTGTTTGGCGTAACTCATCCATCCATAGACTCTTTTTACTTATGGTGTATAGCCTTAGTACTAAGCCTATAGCAGTTATTCCGCCGATGACAAAATACAGTCGAAATTTTTCTGATTTTAATGTTAAGTTTAATTTATTTTCTGACATACTATCTGTTTATTCATGCAATGAGATCAATCAATTGAAACGTTATAACTCAACCCTCACACCCACCATGGGGCAATAAAGTATTGTAATAATTAAATAAAAAAAGAAAATCGGCTTAGGGAAGAGTATAGTTTTTTTGTTTT
>JAOUBX010000087.1 GCA_029860075.1 Deltaproteobacteria bacterium
GTACGTTTTGGCAGTATCTATTTTTTATCCATGAAAACAGAGGCTTGGCAAAAAGGTGCACTTGCTGTTAAAAGATTACGGCAAACTATTCTCGGACAACCTGTTGATGTATGCCCTGACAAAGGAAACATTGACTCACTATCTTTAAGTCTCTGAAACTACAAGATAAATAGCTCGACAAAATTTCCGCTAGTCTGCAAAAAAAAGGGATAGTTGAAATGTTGGGAATAATTATAAAAAAAATATTAAAATTTTTTTGGATATTATTGACATCTTGCTGACCGCATAGTAGCATTTTTGATATATATTGAAAATTTAAACTACTACTGAGGGCGAGTCGGAGAGTCACAGGCCCTGGATGAATTATGCAGATCTGTATTTTTGTACCCTTGAGTTTTTGCTTGAGAAATTCAAAATGTAAAACGGAGTACTCACAGGAGGCGTTATGAAGAGATTAGCGGCAATAATTATGGGAGCAGTACTGTTGGCAGGAACTATCGCCACGGCAGATGTTCCGGGTACGATAAACTACCAGGGGAAACTCACCGATTCGGTAGGCAGCCCGGTAACAGCAACACCGAACATCACTTTCTCCATCTACTCAACATCGTCGGGGGGTGGGGCCATCTGGAGTGAAACACAAAACAGCGTGAGCGTATCAAATGGCATCTTCAGTGTTCAACTCGGCTCGGTGACGCCCATAGATAACACTAAACTCCCACAGGCCGATCTCTGGCTGGGCGTGAATGTGGCCGGTGACGGCGAGATGACGCCACGGCAAAAGCTGGCAAATACACCCTTTGCGGTGAAGGCCGGAACGATTGATTCAGCAGGGAGCGTGGATGACGGCGCTCTTTCTGCAAATGTAACAAAGCTCGGTTCAACCATAAACGTGACTGAGCTTGCCAACGGCACGGCGGGGCAATTGATTACCTGGAGTGCTGCCTCCGCGCCAACCACCGTGGCGGCAGGCACATCGGGACAAGTCTTAACCTCCAATGGCGCAGGTGCTGCTCCAACTTTTCAGGCTGCAGCAGCGGGAGGCGGCGGCAAAGCCGTATACGGCGGTGGCGGCGGAACAGTTACAAACACAACATTATACTTCTCACCAAACGGTACTACAGGTGGCGAGCCTACTTATCAATATTTACGCCTGGTAATCGTACCCTTCAATTGCACGGCAAAAAATCTTTACTTTCATGTTATTCCATGGACTGCAGGACAAAGCGGTTCTCACGTCGTTACACTTATGAAGGGGACAACAGGCGGCACATCATCAGCCACGTCGCTAACATGCTCGGCAAGCGCAAACGTTGGTGTTGCCGAAACGGTCTCTTCGTGCAGTGATACGAGCAATACGGACAATGTACTTGCCGGCAACTGGTTAACCTTGAGAGTTGCCAGCACGGGGTCGGGTTCCGCAACAGTAGGTTATGGATTCACCTGCGAATAGATTTCTGATTAATATCTGAAAGGGATATGAAAAATATCTACAAGCAAAGACGGGGAATCATTTATAGAAATTATCAGGATTAACCTGTTTATAAATAAGGTGTAATTATGAAAATAGCGGTAAAATGGTTGAAGGCCTTACCCTTTGTTGTTCTCTTGCTCCTTTTACCTTCGGCGTCCAGCGCAATGACGAGCGCTAGCTATGGCATAACGCTCGATGTTGTCGGCAGTGGCGGCGATGCTTCCTCATCGACAAATTATAGCCTTACCGGCACGGTGGGAGAGTTTTCTATCGGAAGTTCGTCAAGTACGGGTTACAACCTGAATGCGGGCTTCTGGGCCGGGACTGACAACATTGCTCCCACCGTCACTTCTGTAAGCGTCCCCGCCAACGGTACCTATGCGGCGGGCCAGAACCTCGACTTTACCGTCAATTTTGATGAAAATATCACCATGACGGGTACCAGTTCCACGCTCGGCCTGACCATCGGTGCAAGCGGCGTTACAGCAGCCTACCAGTCGAATACGGTAACGAGCGTGACCTACCGTTATACGGTACAGGCCGGTGACTTCGACAGCGACGGAATTGCTGTTGGAACAATCACCATTAATACGGACACCATCGAGGACGGCGCAGGCAACAGCGCCAACCTGACGCTCAACAGCGTCGGCTCTACGGCAGCCGTACTGGTGGATGCTGCCGGCCCCATCGTCACTTCTGTAGCCGTCCCCGCTAATGCAACCTATGCGGCGGGCCAGAATCTCGACTTTACCGTTAATTTTAATGACACCATCACCATGACGGGAACATCTTCCACGCTTGGCCTGACCATCGGGGCAAGCGGTGTTACGGCCGCTTACCAGTCCAAAACGGTAACGAGCGTGACCTACCGTTATACGGTACAGGCCGGTGACTTCGACAGCGACGGAATTGCTGTCGGCACTCTCACCATTAATACGGACACCATAGAGGACGGCGGTGGCAACAGCGCCAACCTGACACTCAATAGTGTCGGCTCTACAGCGGCCATTCTCGTCGATGCTGTTGCTCCGGCAGCGCCGTCCACACCGGACCTGACAGCAGCAACGGATACGGGTGCATCGAGCACAGATAACCTAACTGGTGATATGACACCTGACTTTACAGGAACAGCTGAGGCTGATGCAACAGTTAAACTTTATAGTGATAACCCGGCAGCAGATACCCTTATCGGTAGCGGTACTGCAACGGGAGGAAACTGGACGATAACCGTATCAACTCTATCTATGGGAGCACATAATATTACAGCAACTGCAACAGACGGAGGTGGTAATACAGGTAGCGCTTCAGCAGCTCTTACTATACTTACTGACTTTGACAACGACGAGATGAGTGATGAGTGGGAGTTAAATAACGGCCTTGACCCTTATGATGGAAACGATGATGTTACAGACCTCGATGGGGATGGGATAAATAATGTAACGGAGTTTGGTAATGGAACTGATCCTCAAGTCGATAATAATCCACCGTCAGTAACAGCGCCAACCGATGTTAATGTCGATGCAACAGGCCTCTTTACCGTCGTCGATCTAGGTACGGGGACGGCAAACGATGATTTGGATGGCCCGCTTACGCCGACGCCCAACGATACCGGTCCTTTTGAGCCGGGCACCCATTCCATTAAGTGGGTTGCTGAAGACGCAGCCTTTAACCGGGCATCATCAATCCAGACGGTTAACGTGGCTCCCCTTGTCGATTTCTCACCTGATCAGACCGTTGCCGAAGGGAATACGGTAACGGTAAGGGTTCTTTTAAACGGAGATGCCGTCACCTACCCCGTATCTGTTCCCTATACGGTGACGGGCACAGCCACCGGTTCAGGCCCCGGTTCAGACTACACACTAACAAACTATACAGCCACTATTGCCGGAGGCAGGTCGACAACGATTGTTTTCACTACTGTCGATGACGGCGCCGGTGACGCCGACGAAACGGTTATTATTACCATGAGTACACCGACAAACGCCGCTGCCGGGATTAAAACGGTTAATACGACGACTCTCGCTGAGGGGAACCTGCCACCTGTCGTAATCCTGGCTGCCACTCAGGGTGGAACATCGACAACATTTATTAATAGTACGGGAGTCAATGTCACCGTTTCTTCTACGCTGGCTGATCCGAATACGGGAGATTCACACAGCTATGACTGGAGCGGAAGCGATGTACAGCTTGTGGATACCTTCGGGAATTATACGAGCAGTTCTTTCGTTTTCGATCCTTCAGTCCTGACGGACGGCCTCTATACGCTCAGGCTGACAGTGACTGACGACGGCGCGCCTGCACTAAGCGATTCCGTTGTACTCTCGCTGAACGTGACGTCCACCATGCCGACCCTCAGTGCGACAGACACCGACGGTGATGGTCCTAACGATGATGTGGAAGGAACAGGTGACGATGACGGCGACGGCATACCCAACTACCTCGATGCCTCTACGCTTGCCGGCAATGTGTTGCAGACAGTGACGGCTGTTTCCGACAGCTACCTCATTGAGTCGGAAAGCGGCACCTTTTTAGCGCTCGGCAATACGGCCCTTGCCGCAGGCAACGACAGAGCGGGAATGAGTGGGACCGACATGACTGCCTTATCGATCCCCTCCGACACGGTGCCTAACATCGGCGGTTATTTCGACTTCCTCGTTAGCGGTCTTGCAAATCCGGGAGACAGTGTAAGGATTGTCATTCCACAGGCAACAGCAATCCCTGCCGATGCCCAATACAGGAAATATACCCCTTCTTCCGGCTGGGGTGACTTTGTGGAAGACGCAAATAACAGCCTTGCTTCCGCGCCGGGACAGGCCGGCTTCTGTCCGCCTCCGGGAGACGCGGCCTATACGGCAGGCCTGACGGAAGGCCATTGGTGTATAGAACTGACCATAGAAGACGGAGGTCCTAATGACGGTGACGGCACGGTAAACGGTGCGGTCCTTGACCTGGGCGGTGCCGGTTCAATGACGGCAACAGGTTATCACAGAAACGGCCACAGTAATGATGTCTTTGTAAGAAACGGCTGTTTTATAGCGACGGCAGCTTATGGTAGCTATATGGCTCCTGATGTGATGGTCCTCAGGGAATTCCGCGATGATTACCTTCTTACTAATGCGCCGGGCAGGTTATTTGTTAAACTCTACTACGACTACTCTCCACCCCTTGCCGATGTGATTTCAGCAAGTGAAAACTTAAGAACAGTAACCCGGTGGGCTCTTTCACCGCTTGTCTATGGTGTTAAGTATCCCCTCTTTGGGCTTAGCCTGATGGCAGCATTTTTGTTGGCCGCTATGGCTATACTTTTCAGGGTGAAAAGGCGATGGAAGAAGGGAAATTGAATAAGTAATAATGATTTTGAATTCTGATTTAATGGGCCTGTCAAATTGCAGGCCCTTTTTTTTGATGACTCCTGTTGCAATTGGAAAAAATAAGTTTTTAAAAGGGCGGGGGATGGATAAAAAAGAAAGTTTCAGCAACTATGAAATCAGGTCACAAACCTGAGCCCGGCAGTTAGTTTTGCCGAAGTATAATCAGCAACGACAAATCCCCCTTCAAAAAAGGGACCTGCATTGATAATGTGAGTCTTTCCCACATAGTCTTCCCCTGCCGCCTCATGAATATGGCCACAGAGGCAAAGGCGGGGCTCATATTTTTCGATAAAATCCCTCACCGCCTTGCTTCCCACATGTAATCCATTGTTAACTATATCGACTTTTGTATCATAAGGCGGCGCATGAGGGACCATAATTTTGACAGGGCAGTCCCTGACGGACTCAAAACCGCTTTTCAGAATTTGCGCTATTTCCTCTTCAGCAAATTCATTGGGCGTATTAAAGGGAGAAGGATTTCCCCCGCCGCAACCGAAGATGCCTATTTCACCTAAAACATGACCTCTGCCGTGAAGGCTTATGCCGAGGGCCTCAAGATATCCCTCGACTTCAGGATGATCGAGGTTGCCCGCCTGCATTAGGGTATTAGGGTTTAAAGACCTCAGTTTTTCAATGACAGGCGCGGCGGTTTTGAGACCGCCGAATTGGGTGAGGTCTCCCGTAATAAGGAGAAGGTCTGCTTCTGATATCTTATGGCTGAGAAGATCGAGGTTTGTTATTTTTTCATGTATATCGCCAAAGGCTATTATTTTCATCTTTTTTAAACAAGCTCCAGCAGCTTCTTTACCGTCTTTCCTATCCCTTCAGCCACCTCTACAATATTAGCCTCCATCATGTAGGCAGGCGTCGTGATGATTTTATTCCCTTCATCGACAATAAACTCCGAAACGGGACACTGGTGAGGATCGGCACCGACGGACATCATTCCGCTATTGATTCCTTCAATGTCGTAGGGTGATTTGTCTTCCGTCGTGCCAACGGTGATCTTTGCCACCGTCCCCGTTCCTTCCAGCGCTTTTGCGACAAGAACAGGCGCCATACAGACAAGCGCCACAGGCACACCGCCATTGACAGCTTTATTAATGATACGCTTCACGTCTCCGTCGATTCCACCTTCAGGGCCGTTGACAGCCCAGGTACTCAGATTTTTTGCGGCACCGAATCCGCCGGGAAAAATGACGGCATCGAAATCTTCAGGGTTTAACTCTGAAAGCGCCCTGATTTCTCCTCTGGCAATCCTGGCTGATTCGACAAGCACGTTTCTGGGCCCTTCCATCTCTTCACCTGTGGTGTGGTTTATGACATGAAGCTGGTTCTTGTCGGGAGCAAAGCAGGAATAAGCAGCCCCGTTTTTTCTTATTTCAAGGAGTGTTATAACCGATTCATGAATTTCACTCCCATCGTAGACACCGCAACCGGAAAGTACAACAGCAATATTTTTCATTTAAAGCCTCCTTAAGTCTATTTTTAAATATGAACATATAATACTAAAGAAGAGATACTTTGCAAGGAAAAGATCGCTCTTTTTGGTGCAGAGCCTATAGGGGGGGAAAGACTTGTTAAGAGGTCAATATTAATATGGGAAGCAAAAAATAAAAATACCCTCGCCGACGAATCACTTTAAATGAGTACTGGAACCCCATCCCCACCCTGACCCTCTACCCTCAAGGGCATCAAGACCCTTGAAGGGGAGGGAATATTACTTCTCTCCCTTCAAGGGGGAGATTGAGAGGGGGATGGGTTATAACACAATAAGCAATAAGCTCCATACCTTCGAACAATTTAAAGAGGGATTTCTCCCGACTGTCGAAATGGCACAAAGGGATGGAAGTATCGAGAAGAGAGAGTCAAAAATTAGTGGCAGGCCATAACAAAAGGATTAACGGACAAGATTTCGTAAATAGGCGAGATTAACCTTGTCTTCCTCCATCTCCTTGCCCTTTGGCGTTTCGAGAATTTTCGGAATGCCGGCAAAACGGGGATCATTCATTATTAACCTGAAGGGAGTTTCACCCAGTTCACCCTTACCAAGATGTTCATGGCGGTCTACACGGCTGCCGAGGGCCTTCTTTGAATCGTTAATGTGAAAGGCCGCAAGCCGGTCGAGGCCGATGAGGGATTCGAATCTTTCCATCGTTTCATAGTAGCCCTCTTCAGTGGAGAGATCATAACCGGCGGCAAAAACATGACATGTATCGAAACAGACCTTAATGCGATCCTTTTCTTTTACGCCGTCAATGATGGAGGCAATATGCTCAAAGCGGTAACCGAGGTTGGTCCCCTGTCCGGCCGTCGTCTCGACGACGATATGGACACCCCAGCCGTCAGTCATGGCGAGGAGTTCATTAAATTCTTCCGTAATAATTTTTAGGCCCCCTTCCTCGCCTGCCCCTTTATGGGAACCGGGATGCATGACCAGCGAAGAAATACCCAGCTTACGGCATCGTTCCATTTCATCAAGAAAAGCGTCAAAAGAGCGCTGCCTCATCTCCTTTTCAGGGGAAGCAAGATTAATAAGGTAGGAATCGTGGGCAATAACTTCTGAAACGGGGCTCTTTTCAAGCTTGCTTTTATAGCTTTCTATGACGCTCTCTTCAAGCGCTTTGCCCTGCCACTGGTTGGAATTTTTCGTAAAGACCTGCATTACATGGCAACCCACCTGTTCACCACGGTCTATGGCCAGATCGATACCACCCGATATGGACATATGCGCGCCCAGTAAATGTTCCTGTGCCATATTAAAAAACCGCTTCCTCCAAACAGGAAAGGTCTTCAATAACTACGGTTGCACCGGCCTTAAGAAGCATCTCTTTCGAATGATGGCCCGTGGGGACGGCAATAGTTTTTACGGAAGCATTTTCACCGGTTTTTAAGTCAACGGGAGAATCACCGATAAAGAGAGTCTCTTTATTGCCAATGGACAGGTTTTCAAGATTTTGAAATATCATGTCCGGTTCGGGTTTGCTCTTAGCCGTATCACCTTCTCCAACAACACTCCCTATAAGTTCATTCCAACCAAGGTGCTCAATAATTTTCCGTGAAAAACCGCCATGTTTGTTTGTCGCAACGCCCAACTTAAGCCCTTTCCCGAAAAGCTTTTTAATGATTTCATCGGCATAGGGCATGGGCAGGGTTTTTTCGAGGTAGACTTCCTTGTATCGTTTTCTGAAAATTACCGTTGCTTCTTCGGCATTCTCTTCCCCAACCATCTCTGCAAGGGTATCTTTCAAGGGGCTGCCGACGACGGATTTTGTTTCATCGAGACTTAGTGGATCAAGGCCGTAAAGAGGAAGGGTCGTGTTAAAACCTTCCCTGATGGCCTCAAAGGAATCGATAAGCGTTCCATCGAGATCAAAAATAACGCCTTTTACACCATGGGTTTGAGAGGGAGAATCAGATTCTTCTTTTTGCATCTTTTAACCTTTCTACTATTTCATAGCTGTTGCCTCCGACAGAGGCCATTTCTACATTGGGCTTTATCCTTTTACCGTGAAAATCAGAACCCGACGTTGCAATAATTCCCCGGCTTTGGGCCAGTTGTCTGAAGTGTTCGCTCTCTTCGGGTGTATGGTATGACGAATAAGCCTCAAGACCCATGAGGCCTGCATCGATGAGTTCCGATATCCTTTCATCACCCGTATCGGAAGGGTGGGCCTGAACAGGCACGCCGCCAAATTGCCTGATCTTTTCTATGCCTTCTTCTGTGGGGCATACTTTGAGCGGCACAAAGGCGGGCTTTCCTTTTCGGAAATAATCCCTGTAAAAATTGAGTGACGGTGAATCACAACGGTCTCCATCGATATAGGGTTTCAGCCTGGGGTCACGACGTCCTTCCTCCCTCCTTAAAAGGGCCGTCATGAATGTGGAGCCCGAAGGGATTTGCCCCTTTGCCGCCCTTTCCAGGTCATCAAGGCTGACAGGAAAGTCAAGGTCCTGAAGCGCTTTTAATCTGTCCAGCGCCTGTTCTTTTTTAGCGTCATGTATTTCATGAAGCCATTCATGAAAAGCGGGGTCCTTGTATTCAATGAAATAAGCGAGCAGGTGGAGGTCCATACCATCATAGATGGTATTCAGTTCAAAGCAGGGGATGAGTTCAATCTTATATCTCTTCGACAGTTGCAGCCCCTCATCGATGCTGTCGACGCTGTTATGGTCTGCAAAGGCAATGGCCTTCAGCTTCTTGAGGGTTGCCATTTTAAAGATTTCTTCCGGACTGTGCTGCCCGTCTGAACTGGCTGTGGTATGGATGTGGAGGTCTACAAGTCCACCTTTCATGGACTATCTGCGTCTTTCTTTTCAAGGGCTGCGTTTAATGCATTGACCAGCTTTTCCGGATCGAGGTGATGGACTTTTGCGCCATGCCCGATGTCTTCAAACTCGGCAATCTGGCAATTCATGCATTCCAGTTTATGTTCTTTGAAAACCTGGATAGTCTCAGGATGTTCATGAATGATATCCTGGATAAACATATCTTTGGTAATCCTCTTTTTCATAAAATCACCCAACCTGTTTCTTGTTTACGTAAGGCCAGTATAACAAATGATTTTCCTTTTTGTGAACAGATTTTTGGCACGGCTGGAATTGAGAGGTTGCCCCAGGAGAAAAGGGCCATAATAGCTTGCCTTTTATCAGGGTCGATCTGCGGCTGCGGCAATGTAAACAAGGTATAAGGGCGCCTTGCCATTTAAAGGCGATATGCTAAACTTTTTATATTAAAGAGGCTGGGACCTGTCGGTTTGATATTGCTCTTTCTTTCGGTTATTTACAACGGGATATAAATAAAGTCCCTTTGTGATTTTTAAATTCAATGGTTTGCTCCTTGGCCGCAGGATAGTGAAATAGAAATTTTTCAACCATATGAGCACCTCATTGCTTCCTTTAAAAGCGCTGCAATCACTAGGGATAGGCCGATGATGAGGACGATAAGAAATAGGGAGAGTAAAGTTGACAATAACCAGGCCGGCTGAAAAAGGTAGTGAAGAATCTTTATCTGCAAGAATGGCAATAAATATAGTCAGTGCTGTTTTTGCTCTTTTTCTTTTGTACCTTATCAGTTTCTACGACTACCTTTTATTCCACACCTTTGCTGAGGTATTCAGCATTGTCATTGCCTTTTCCATTTTCCTCTTTGCCTGGAACTCAAGGAAGTATCTTGATAACTTCTGCTTTATTTTTCTCGGCATCGCCTATTTTCATGTGGCTGTCCTTGATTTACTTCACACGCTTGCTTATGAAGGTATGCCTTTTTTTCCCGCTTACAGCCATTATGCAACTGAGGTATGGATTGCTGCCCGTTATATGGAGAGTATCAGCTTTTTTATTGCCTTCAGCTTTCTCTCAACAAGCAGAAGAATCAACCCCGTTTTTATCTTTGTCTTATATTCAATGATAAGCGCCCTGATTATTGGCGCTATCTTTTTCTGGGAAATATTTCCCGTCCTCTTTATTCATGGCAAAGGCCTTACCTTATTCAAGGTAGTCAGTGAATATATCATCTGCTTTATTATTATGGTTTCTATTTTTATACTCTACAGACGCAAAAGTGCTTTTGATAACAAGGTATTTAACTATCTCCTTTCGTCGCTTGTTCTTACCATTTTTTCGGAACTGGCCTTTACCTTTTATATTAACGTGTACGGTTTTTCAAATCTGGTGGGCCATATTTTCAAAATTATCTCATTTAAATTGATGTACCAGGCTATTATTGCGACAGGTTTGACAAGGCCTTATGATCTTCTCTTCAGAGAGCTTAAGCAGAGTGAGCTGGCCTTGAAAGAGGCAAACCAGACTAAAGACAGGTTCTTTTCCATCATTTCTCATGATCTTAGGGCCCCCTTTACAAGCCTTATGGGCTTTTCAGAAACCCTTATAGACAGTTATGACAGCTTTGATGAAAAAACGAAAAAGAATTTTGCCAGAGCGATCTATGACTCGGCAGAGCAGATCTATAACCTGCTCGATAATCTCCTTCAATGGTCTCTTGCTCAAACGAACAGCATTGTCTTTAAGCCGGGGAAAGTAGATTTTTCTACCGTGGTAGACGAAAATATCTCTCTCATGGAGAAAAGCGCCGAGCTAAAGGAGATAACCCTTGTTTCAGCTATTGATGGTGACAGAGTGTTGTTTGCCGATATCAATATGCTTAACACGATTCTCCGCAACCTTTTTTCAAATGCAATCAAATTTACCGGCAAGGGAGGAAATATCACCCTTTCATCAACCGCAAAAAAGGACTTTCTCGAAATTACCATTGCCGATACGGGCGTAGGCATGAGCGATGAATATATGAAAAAGATATTCCGCATAGATGAAAAGCATTTAACGAGGGGAACGGAAAAAGAGACGGGAACAGGGATTGGCCTTGTTCTTTGCAAGGACTTTATTGAAAAGCACGGTGGTAAGATATGGGTGGAGAGTAAGCCCGGCGAAGGTAGCAGGTTCAGTTTTACCCTTCCTCTTTGCTAAGAATCAATTGCTTAGCCCCCATTTCTCACCAACGCTCTGTCGGGATGGCTTTAAACCGCTCATGACGGCGCTTTAATAATTCAGAGATTGCCATATTCGTTGATTGTCGTATAAAATAAAGAACAATGCTGTTTTTTTCGGGCGATCAGATAAAGACATTGAAAAAATCAGGTTTAACATTAATTGCAGTCTATAAGTGACTGCAGGTAAAACTTGCAAGGAAGAAGGCGGCTTTTTTAACCTTCACATGCCGCGCATAAATTTTTAAGAGGGTTCCTAATATCTGACAATGGGTTCAGTAGCTGAAAAGGCTGAAAAATCCTTTCCCCTCAAGGGAGCCATTACTTTCCTTTTGGGACTGCTTTTCCTTGCTGCACTCTATTTTGTCAGCCTGCACAACTATCTCATCTTCCATAACCTTGCTGAAATGTTCAGCATTGTTATCGCATTTTCCATCTTCCTCTTTGCCTGGAATTCAAGGCGCTACTTCGATAATCTCTACTTTATTTTTCTCGGTATCGCCTATTTTTATGTGGGCTTTCTTGATTCCATCCATACCCTTGCCTATGAAGGCATGCCTTTTTTCCCTGATGAGAAACATTACGCTACCCAGATATGGATAGCGACCCGTTACATGGAAAGCATCGGCCTTCTCATGGCTTTCAGCTTTCTGAAAATAAAAAAGAAATTTAATCCCATCGCCCTATTTGTTCTTTTTTCAGCGCTAACGGCCTTAATCCTGACGACCATCTTTTATTGGAATATTTTTCCTGCTACCTATATTGACGGCATGGGCCTTACACCATTCAAGGTGATAAACGAATATATTATCTGCTTTATCCTCATTCTGGCCATTGTGAGATTATACAGGCATAAGGAAGGTTTTGACAAAAAAGTATTCGACTGTCTTCTTTATTCACTTATCTTCACCATTCTTTCGGAACTGTCTTTTACCTTCTACATCGATATTTACGGTTTTTCAAATCTGACAGGCCATTTCTTTAAAATTATTTCCTTTGCGTTCATTTATGAATCCATTATAGCGACGGGCCTTAACAGACCTTATGATATTCTTTTCAGGGAACTCAAAGCGAGCGAGCGAGCACTTACAGAGGCGAACCAGACAAAAGACCGCTTTTTCTCCATTATATCTCACGATCTTAAAAATCCCTTTACCAGTCTCATCGGCTTTTCAGGTGCTCTCCTGGAAAACTACGACAGACTTGACGAAGATACCAAAAAAGATTTCACAAAAGATATCCATGAGTCGGCAGAAGAGATCTATGATCTGCTCGATAACCTGCTAAAGTGGTCCTTTACCCAGACGGGAGGTATCACTAATGAACCAAAAAACATAAATATCGCGCCTCTCATAGCGGAAAACTTCTCTCTTATGCAGCAAAGCGCAGCGCATAAAAAGATAGCCTTAGTCTCACATATTGAAAGTGATACACTTGTATTTGCTGATGAAAATATGGTTAATACGGTCATCCGGAACCTTATTTCAAATGCAATTAAATATACAGGGGAAGGGGGAAAGGTTACCCTTTCTTCGAGAACAAAGGGTAACTTTCTTGAAATAAGCATTGCCGATACGGGTGTTGGAATCAGTGAGGAAAACCTTAAAAAAATATTCTGCGGCGACATTAGATATTCAGGAATGGAAGGGGGAAGGAAAACAGGCTCCGGACTGGGACTGATTCTCTGCAAGGACTTTATTGAAAGGCAGGGCGGCAAAATAGGGGTGGAGAGCAAAGCAGGTGAGGGAAGCAGGTTCCACATTACGCTTCCCCTTCATAAAGGGCCCGCTTCCTGATATCCTAGATATGGCGCTGCTGATAAGGGACTGACCTTGCCCTTCTTGATGGGGCCCTATAAAGCTTTTCCTGCCTTACCCTGGTCTTGAGCCCGGCCGCTTCACGGCTTTTCCAGATCATGGCAAGCTCTTCTGCAAAATCACGGAATGAAAGGGGAGCTCCCCTCAGAATCTCTCGCTGTTTGATCATGTCATCAGCATCAGGGAAAAGCCCTCCACGCTGGATAAAACCGAAAATTTTTGTCCACTCTTCAACAATAGCTCCAGGCATGAAGGTTTCCGCTATCTCTTTCCAGGACCTGATATCATTTCCACCGTAAATGATTTCCTTGCCCAAAACATCACTCAGTATTGCCGACAAGTCATCACCTGACAAGGCCTCAGGGCCGCAAATGGCGTATTCTTTCCAGTTATAATCAGCCATTGTAAGCGCATTGAAGGCGGCTTCAGCAACATCACGGAGATCGACCTGTGATACGCCGTTACAGCCGATGGGAAAGGGGTAAGTTCCCTGTTTCATAATTTCTCTTTCAAAATAAAGCAAGCTCTGAAAAAAGAAATTGGGGCGGAGAATGGTATAAGGAATAGTCAAACCGCGAAGGGCCTCCTCTATTCTTACCTTGTTTCTGAAAAGCGGCAAGTGCCTTGAATTCCAGGGCATCATTGAAGAGAGATAAACGATTTTTTTCACTCCCGAGTTTTTAGCCACTTCAAGGGCATTAATACCGTGCCTTGCTTCATTATAGGAGGGGGGAAGATAGATTAAGGCTACATCGGCGTGACGGAAAAAAGCTTCCAGAGAGGCATGATTGTCGGGGCTGCCCAGGGTGCACTCTATTTCAAAGGGCATGGCAAGGGCTTTTGTCCTGTCTTTTATGAGACACCTTACGGCAATGTCTTTGTTAATAAGTCTGTCAACGAGATAGGTGTTAAGCGTGCTGCCACCGCCCATTAAAGCAATCATCATTTTCCCCTCCTCAAGTTATGGCGCTATCATTTGTTTTGCATATTAATTTTATAAAATAACAGGAAGATTTGCGCGTCACATATTGCTTTTTTTGCGACATATCTTGCTGTTTTGCTTTTTTTATTAGAGAGATGAGGCAGATGGGAAGATAGATGCGCATGCCTTGATCTTAACTTCCTGTTTCTTTCCCTTTTCGGAAAGATAGATGAAGAGAAGGGGGCTGTCTCTTTTTGTTCTTTTTCTTCCCGGGCAGTGGAACTCCCTTTCAAATGTCCAGCGAAAGGCCTTTACCATGCAGGTGGGGGCAATGTTCAGTTCTTGACGGATCCGGGCAATTTCTTTTCTGTCAATATTCCAGGATATGTCATCTTTCACCTGAAAATAGAAAGGCAGCCCTTTTTCAAGGGGATAACCGGCCATGGCCCTGTCGAAAGAAATTGCCTCATAAAAAGCGGGCAACGGTTTAACTTCCGGCAGGGAGGCTCCAAATTGCGCTATCGTTTCAAAAAGTTCGTCAAGGGGCATGGAACGCTTGCCCCTTTTGATCCAGAAGTCAGCCAGAAGCGAAAAGAAGCGGGAAAGGGGCAGCTTTCGGCAGATAAAATCAAGCGATTTTCTGAACCTGCCGCTATTAAAAATCCGCTCAAGGAGTTGTCCCATGATTTCGATTTTTTCAATCTCCTCTTCAGCAAGCCAGGGCGTTTTAATGATTTTGTAGGGCGGATCAGGGGACCACAGGTAGCCCTCCCTCCCGGCAATGTCCATCATGGGCGCGCCTTTAAGCACTTTTAGCGGTTCTACCTGAATATGGTGGCCTTTCATGCTGAAAAGCCGCTCCAGGGAGGCCAGAAAACCATCAAAATCTTCCCCCGGGAGACCTGCCACGAGATCGAGATGAACATGGACCCTTGTCTCGCTGACAAGGCGGCGCACATTAGTAAAAAGCCGTGCAAGGTCGGATTTTCTCCCTACCGAATGGAGCGTCTCTTCGGCAACGGACTGTACACCGATTTCAAATCGAAAGATTGCCGGAGGAACCTTTTTAAGCACTTCCATGTTCTCATTGGTAAGGAGGTCTGCCGCTATTTCAAAGTGATATTGGCTTGAAATTGTTTTTTCCAGAATGAAACACCATATTTCATTAGCTCTTTTGGCATGATAGTTAAATGTGCGGTCAACAAACTTGATGGTAGAGGCCTCCTTTTCCATAAGCCAGGCCAGATCGTCCTTTATCCGCGCCATGGAAAAACTCCTTACCCTATCCTCCATGGAGGATAGGCAGAAGGCACAGGTAAAGGGGCAGCCCCGGGAGGTTTCATAATAGATAAGGGGCTTGCTCATATTAACAAGACCGGCCCTGAAGGGTGAAGGGATGTGGTCAAGGTCATCCATAAGCAGGGGAGGGGCGCTTTTTATTTTATTGCCTGCCCCTTGTGCCTCTATACCGGGAACGTTGCCGGCAGGCGAACCTTGGGACAAGGCGCGAAGGAGGAGAGAAAAACCCTGCTCACCCTCACCCTTTACGACAAAATCAATGGCGCTGTTATCCCTCAAAATCTTTTCACTGTCAAAAGAAACCTCCGGTCCGCCCAGTACGATGAGTGCGGTTTTATTATTCTTCTTTAGCTCCTTTGCCAGTGACAGAACAGCTTTTATATTCCAGATGTAACAGGAAAAAGCAATTACGTCGGCCCCTTCACGGGCTATTCGGGAAAGCACTTCCGATCTTTCTTCATTGATAGTAAATTCCCGGATAAGGGGATTGACCTTTTCAATGTGACGGCACGCAGCAGCAAGGCAGGGCAGGGCCAGCGAAGAATGAATATAACGTGAATGAAGTGTTGTAAGGAGGACTTTCATGAAAATGGGAACCAGTTTTTCTAGAAAGATAAGAAAGGATCAAATAATCTCGACCTTTTCACCGAGAAATTTGGGAGATCTGTTAATAATCCATATGTCGAGCCCTGCCTTTATCCTGGCCAGGAGTTCACGCATAAAGATTTTGATCTTGCCTTTGTGCTCGATATAGGGTGTTGCATAGGCAATGGCTTCTATGTTCCTGCTTCGTGCAATGAAGAGGGCCCGTTCGCAGTGGAATTCCTGGGAAATAATAATAAATTCATCAAGGCTGAATACTTTTTTTGCCCGGATAACCGAGTCGAGTGTACTAAAGCCCGCATAGTCAAGATGGATATCCTCTTCTTTTACTCCGAGATTTACCAGGTCCTTTTGCATTGTAATGGGCTCATTATAATATTTAGTCGAATTGTCTCCACTGACAAGTATTTTTTTTATCTTGCCGTCCTTATAAAGAGCGCTGGCGGCTTTTAGCCGTGACGTATAATAGAGATTGAGCCGACCATGAAAAGACCTGGATGTTCCCAGCACAAGCGCAACGTCCTTGCGGGGAACTTCTTTCGTATTGTTATAAATAAACCGGTCATAATTCCTTGCAATAATAATATTTGTAATGGCGGAGAAAGCCATAAGAGAAAGAAAAAGGAGAACGATTATGGTTCTCAGTTTTTTCCTGAATTTTCTGTTGTTATCATACATAAAGCAAGGTCGGAAAGGAAGCGCTCCTTAAAATAAGATTATATGACAAGTATACAGCCGGTATATGTTGCAACTCAATCTTTCTTTTTGTGGAGACAGGTAAAATAGCAATGATGAAGCAGGGGACAAAAGGGCAAAATGAAGCATCCCGTTTTTTTATATTCCCCCTCATCAGGCTGTGGTTCCCGGCAGAGGAACTCCCATGCCGATAGCTTATCAGCGGTCTTCTTTGCCCGAAGGCGCCTTAAACGAAGCCGATGGAGGAAGCCCTGGCGGGTTCTAAAGAGATTTTAAATTAAACCTGTTGGACTCAGTCCGGCAGGCTCCCGGAAGGGATATATTATGAGAATACTCTCCATACAAAAGACGATCAGCTTTTTCGCTTTTTCTCGCCTTCTTTCTTTTTGTCACTCCCCTGCGATATCACTTTCGGCTTGATCTTTTCCCATATGCCGTTAGTGCTGAAGCAGTGCCAGCCCCATTTTAGCCACCCGATCATGGCGGAGGCGATCCAGAGTGACCAGGCAAGCATAAGAAAGCGGTAGACCGGGAGGGGAACGGAGATTGCCGATGCTGTGGGCAGGAGGCTGGCGCACCTGTCCTGGAACCAGTTAAGGGTGTACGCATGTGAGCCGTTTCCGGCAATGTGCATCTCCGGCCGACCGAGCAGCCCCTGACTGATCCCCTCGAAGAGGGTGGCGAGCGCCGCAATCGTCAGGACGACAAGTCCGGCCTGGATCGAATTGAAAGCCGCTTTGGATAGGCCCGGTTTGATCCTCGCGCGCAGACCGAGCGCCAGAAACCAGGCAACGATGATGGCTGCCATCTCCACCTCAAGCTGGCTCAGCCCCACGCCGAGAAGCATCCATTGGCGGGCCCTTAGGGGGGTAATACGGATCTGGCCCAAACCTGCTGCAACAAGGAAAATGACAAGGAGCAGTCCCCAAAAGAGTACGGCAGGTCCCATGGCCGGCCCTTTGGTAAAGAGAATCCAGCGGTCACCGGGCATCTTGATCACTGTCCTCCCGTTGACACTGTCCGTTCCCAGATCTA
>JAOUBX010000088.1 GCA_029860075.1 Deltaproteobacteria bacterium
AATATTCTTTCAATAGCCATCAAACTATTATGGCGTTTTCCCGATAATACCAAAATATATTATTCGCTACAATTTCTTATTGCTACACTTAACACTTATCAGGTGATATTACCCCTAATTTTGTCGGCTAATACTTAATATTGCGTATTAGCCGGAAAAGCGGTAGAACATAATTCAGATAACAAGGCAGTAAACACATGCTTTCGTTAATCTTTACAAAAAAAAGGCGGCGGTTCTCATTACTTCCTCCTGCACCTGCTATAACCCACCTCGCTTCATCTACACTCAAATACCATTTGATCCGTTGACCCTGAAAGGGCAAAGCAGGTATACTCCAACATCTACAAAATCACGAAATATCAATTGGAGACCCATGTCTGAAAATCTTAATAAAAAAACAAAAAAACGCCTCTTTCTTATCGACGGCAGCTCCTACATTTACCGGGCTTTCTTCGCCCTGCCCCATTTAAGCAATTCAAAAGGGGTGCCGACCAATGCCGTCTACGGCTACACAGCCATGCTTCTCAAGGTAATGAGAGAGGAAACGCCCGATTACCTGGCAGTGGCCTTCGATTCACGGGGCCCTACATTCAGACATGAAGTTTACAAAGAGTACAAGGCAAATCGCCCCTCCATGCCGGACAACCTCGTCCCTCAAATTCCCTTCATTCATGACATAACGGCTGCTTTCAACCTGCCTGTCCTGTCAAAAGAAGGCGTCGAGGCCGATGATATTATAGGAACACTTGCAAAAAAAGCGGCAAATCATGACCTTGAGGTAGTTATCGTCACTGGCGACAAAGATATGATGCAGCTCGTTACAAACAATATTACCATTCTCGACACCATGAAAAACAAGGTTTCAGGCCACAATGAAGTACTTGAAAGGTTCGGTGTCGGTCCCGAAAATGTGCGGGACGTAATGGGCCTTATGGGCGACAGCTCGGATAACATTCCCGGGGTGGCCGGCGTCGGCGAAAAGACGGCCGTCAAACTGATGGCCCAATATGGTTCACTGGAAAAGCTCTATGAAAACATGGAGGAAATAAAGGGAAAGCTCAAGGATAAGCTTGAAAAAGACAGGGATATCGCCTTTTTGAGCAGAGAGCTTGCAACCATTGACTGTAATCTTGACTTTGACTTTAAGCCCGGTGACTTTGAAATGGCTCCCTTTAATACTGAAAAGCTGAGAGATATTTTCAAGGAACTGGAACTTTCCCGTTTCATTAAGGAACTTGCCCCTTCCGAGAGTCTTTCAAGGGAGAAATACAGGCTTCTTACAAGCATTAAAGAGATTAAAAGCTTTCTTTCTTCTCTTAAAAAGGAGGATATTCTCTCTATCGACCTGGAAACGACATCACTAAACACGATGGAGGCCCGAATCGTAGGTATTTCTCTCTCACGGGAGCCACACCTTGCCTGCTACATACCACTGGCGCACAGCGGCCCCGAAGATATCTCCCAACCGGAAACCGATGAA
The DNA here is from genome assembly GCA_029860075.1 of Deltaproteobacteria bacterium. Lineage (NCBI taxonomy): Bacteria > Pseudomonadati > Myxococcota > Myxococcia > Deltaproteobacteria bacterium. The sequence continues at coordinate 1,481 of JAOUBX010000088.1, forward strand.
GTCCTTCAGCAATTACAAGCTGCCCTCACTTCAGAGGAAGTAAAAAAGGCAGGGCATAACCTGAAATATGATTATTCGGTGCTATGTAATTACGGCATTGAAATGAAGGGAATTTATTGCGATACCATGATCGCATCCTACCTGCTGCACCCCGGCAGAAACTCCCACTCGCTGGAAGAGGTATCGAGGGAATTTCTCGATCACCAGATGATCACCTATGCCGAGGTGACAGGCGATCCCAAAAAAGTTACCTTTGACCAGGTAAGCATTGAAAAGGCGCTTGACTATGCAGGCGAAGACGCCGATGTAGTTACCATACTGGCAAAAATGCTGCTTCCCCTCCTCATAAGAGATGGTTTTGAAGAACTATTCCATAAAACGGAAATTCCACTCCTTACCGTCCTGGCAAAGATGGAACGTACCGGTGTCAAAATAGACACAGACTTTCTCGGCAATATGTCACAGGACTTTGAAAAAGAGATGACCCGTATGGAGGGAAAGATATATGAGCTTGCCGGAGATATTTTTAATATTAATTCTCCCAAACAATTAGGAGAAATTCTCTTTGAAAAGCTTAAGCTCCCTACCATCAAGAAAACGAAAACCGGTTTTTCAACCAATGTGGAAGTTCTTACCAAATTGGCTGAAAAACACGACCTGCCTGCCAGGATACTGGAGTACCGCTCCATTGCCAAGTTGAAATCAACCTATGTCGATGCGCTGCCACGGCTGGTCAATGAAAAAACGGGGCGCGTCCATACGAGCTATAACCAAACCGTTACCTCGACAGGAAGGCTTTCCTCCAGCGATCCCAATCTTCAGAATATTCCCATCAAAACAGAGCTGGGAAGAAAAATCAGGGAGGCATTTATTCCCGAAGAAGGGTCTCTCATTTTTGCTGCCGATTATTCCCAGGTCGAGCTTAGAATCATGGCCCACCTGTCGGAAGATCCCGTTTTAATTAAATCCTTCGAAAAAGGGGAAGACATTCACAGGCGAACGGCAGCGGAAGTATTCGGCATATTCCCTGAAATGGTGACGGACCGGATGCGCCGTGAAGCAAAGGCCATTAACTTCGGCATTATCTACGGCATGAGCGCTTTTGGCCTGTCAAAAGAACTCTCTATCACTCCCAAAGTAGCCAAGGCCTACATTGACGGTTATTTTCAGAAATACAAAGAAGTGCGCCGATATCTCGACATGACCATCGAATCAGCACGGGCAAAAGGTTATGTAACAACCATTATGAACAGGCGCTGCTACGTTCCCGATATCAACTCACCGAGCGCCATGCAGCGGCAGTTTGCCGAGCGCGCAGCCATCAATGCCCCCATCCAGGGAAGCGCCGCCGATATCATTAAAGTAGCCATGGTTCGTATTTCAGACCGTCTGAAGAAAGAGGGACATAAAGCAAAGATGATAATGCAGGTCCACGATGAACTTGTCTTTGAAATTCCCGAGGTGGAACTGGAAATCATAAAGAATCTCGTTATTGAAGAAATGGAAGGGGTCGTGCAACTGAAAGCCCCCTTAAAAGTGGATACGGGTATGGGTCGGAACTGGGCTGAGGCGCATTGAGTTTGGGGAGAAAGCAGCCGTCAAAGGCCTGCAAAAACAACTTATTTTGCCGCAAACAGAAGACTCAGGTTTTCATTCCAGATCTTTACGTTCCTGAAAACATTACTCAAAATTCATTAATCGCAAAGTTGGCGTACCTCACTCTTCCCCCTTCTCCTTCTCAGCCTCCTCACCACTAAAATGATTGATCAGAAAATTTTCATCAGCAGGAGAAAGGTCGAAACGAACACAGGCCGCTTCCACTGTTTTCAGGCTGAAACCGCCTTGCCCTGATATCCACTTGACAGCTTTTCTTAAATTCTCGCCTTCCGGCAAAATACCGCTGCTGCTCATAATAACTCCTTTATATTTTATGAAAACTTCTAATAGGGGCGGTTTTTTGAACCTTTTGATGCCGTTCACAAATTATTGCCCCTTTCCCTTATGAAATAAAGGATTGGAGCCGCTCTTTTTCTTCGGGGCTGCCCATTATAATGAGGTCCATCCCCTCTTCAAACAAAAAATCATCTTTTGGATTGTATTCCCAGTCGCCGTTGGCTTTTTTAACAGCAAGAAGAAGGATATTGGCCGCCTTTTTTATTCCTGTTTCAAAAACCCTTTTACCCGTCAGTTTTGAATCCCCTTTCACAGGGACCTCTTCGATACGGAGATTCTTTTCCTTGTCCCTCAACATGATATCGAGAAAAGAAACAACGGTAGGCCGCACCATCTCCGACGCCATTCTCAGCGCCCCGATAAAGTTTGATGAAACCACCGAGTCGGCCCCCGCCTTTCCAAGCTTCTCCATATTTTTCATTTCATTACAGCGGGCCACAATCCGGAGCGAGGGATTCAACTGCCGCGCGCTCATGGTAATAACCATATTATCTTTGTCATGACCGGTAGAAACCATCATTCCATTTGCCCTTTCTATTGCCGCCTCCTTAAGAAGGTCATCTTCCAGACCGTCTCCCTGTAATGTGGGCACCATTGGAAAGGACCGGCGAACCTTTTCGATATTATCCATTTTAATATCAATAGCAACGGCCCCTCTTTTTGTCTGGCTCAGTTCCTGGATAATATGATAACCCACTCTTCCCACACCACAGACAATGTAATGCCCCTGCATTTTATTTATCATCTTATCCATTTTTTTCCTCCAGAATATTTTTAACAGTTCCCCTTCAACGATAAAGGCCGTCAGGGTAGAAACAAGGTAAAGAAGGGCCCCCATACCTGTAATAATGAGAAATACCGTAAAAACCCTGGCGCCGGGATGGTGAACGAGATCGATAACCTCGCCATAACCGACGGTGGAAAGCGTGATGATAGTCATGTAAAAACAGTCTGAAAGGGAATAGTCAGGTCCACCGATGAGTTTGTATCCAAAGGTGCCGACTGAAACAACGGCAACAAAAAAATACAGGGAAAACTTAAGTCTCTCCTGAAAGGAAGATATTACACTCGACTCTTCAGAGTTCATAAGCTATCCTCGCTAATTGACGGGGCGGATTATAGAAATCTACCTTCAGAGGCGCTACAGGTTAAGGACAAGCGTTTTAAGTTCCGTCATCTCCTCAACGGCATATTTAAGGCCTTCGCGGCCAAGACCACTCTCCTTGACGCCGCCGTAAGGCATATGATCAGCCCTGTAAGTAGGAACATCATTGATAATTACGCCACCCACTTCGAGCACTCTAAAAGCCTTAAATGCCTTGTTTATGTCTTTTGTATAAACCCCCGCCTGTAATCCATAGATAGAGTCGTTCACCATTCGAAGGGCGTCGTCAAAATCATCGTATGAAATGAGGGAAACAAGGGGAGCAAAAACTTCACCGCAAACTACCTGCATGGAGGGAGTGACATTTTCCAGAACCGTCGGCTCAAAAAAAGATCCCTTCCCTTTGCCCCCCAAAAGAATGCAGGCGCCTTCCTTAACGGCTTCATTTACCCGGCGCCCTGTTTTATCGGCAGCCGCCCTGTCAATAAGCGGGCCAATGTCCGTCCCGGCATTCATGGGGTCACCTGATTTAAGTCCCTTCACCTTTTCGACAAACCTTGATTTAAAAATCTCATAAATCTCCCTGTGGAGATAGATCCTCTGCAATGAAATGCAAACCTGTCCCGAATTGGCAAAAGCGCCCATAAGGGCCCTTGTAACAGCAGTATCAATGTCGGCATCGGGCTCTATAATAACTCCCGAATTTGAACCAAGTTCAAGGGTCACCTTTTTCATGCCCGCTTTTGATTTTATCTCTCTTCCCACAGGTGGGCTGCCTGTAAAAGTAATCATCTTTAGACGATCATCATTAACAAGAGCAGCCCCTGTTACGCCATCACCTGTCACTATCTGGATAGCTTTTGAAGGGAGCCCCGCTTCAAGAAGGATTTCCCCTAACAAAAGTGCTGTCAGGGGTGTTTGTTCAGCAGGTTTTAAAACAATGGCATTACCGGCGGCAATGGCCGGAGCTACCTTATGAGCAACGAGATTTATAGGAAAGTTAAAAGGAGTAATAGCGCCGATAACACCCAGGGGAAACCTCTCGTAAAAAGCGACCCTGTTTTCTGATCCCTTCGACGCTCCCATGGGGATAGTCTCTCCGTGGATTCTTTTGGCTTCTTCCGAAGCAAAACGGAAGGTCTCTACTGCCCGCTCCACTTCACCAATGGAGTATTTCAGGGGTTTTCCTGATTCAACTGCAATGGTTTGAGCAATCTTCTCTTTTTTTTCAATGAGAAGATTGGAAATTTTTAATAATATATCTGCTCTGCAATGAGGGGGAAGAGTGGATATCTCCTTAAAACCTCTCAAGGCCGAATCAACTGCCCGAGTTACATCTTCTCCCGAAGCAAGAGGTATTTCAGCAATAGGCTGACCATCATAGGGATTGATAAGATCAAAGTATTTATCACTTTCAATCCACTCTCCACCAACAAGCATTTTCCTTTTCAAGAGGACCTCCCAAAAACATGGTTTTAACTGGAATATTACAACAAGAATTTCTGCTCTTCAAGGGCAATCGCTAAAAAGAGCGAATGGGGAAATGTTTTTGAATCAAACTTCAAACTTCATCCGACAAATCAATAATCTGACTACTTGAAATTTTTTCATTTAGAGCATCAATTACGTTATTGGCAGTTTCAAGTTCTTCCCTGAGAGCGCTATTATTTTTAATCTCTGTTACCAGCCTCAAGTTGTTTTTTACTCTTATGAGAAGCATCTCCGCTTTAATAGGTTTAAGCATATAGTCACTGGCTCCTGCTTTCATAGCCTTTTCAATAAGCCTTGATTCATCCATTGATGTATGCATAATAATGGGTGTGTTCCGGCAGGCAACGGTTTCCCTTATCTGCTTGCAGACCTCAATACCATCCATTTCAGGCATAACAATATCGAGTATGATGAGGTCAGGTACTTCCCTGACAGCCTTAATGACCCCCTCATTACCATTTTCAGCCTCAATAACATCATACAGCGCCTCTGTCAGTGCGTCTTTTACAAATTCTCTTACGAAATGCTCATCATCAACAACCAGAATTTTTTCCATACTTATACCTCGCTTATATCAACTGTATAACATATTTATAAAAAAGAATTCAAACCTTTGATTTAATTATATATAAATTAAAGGATTATTTTATTCCTATATATTTATGCTATATTCTTAGCGTTAAAAAAGTATGCTTCATTAACAGGCATTAAACATTTAATGAACAAGGTTAATTATGGGTATGCTCGTTAAGGGCAAGTGGAAAACCGACTGGTATAAGGCCGATGACAAGGGACGCTTTGTAAGGCCCGAAACGGTTTTTCGAAGCCAGGTGACGGCCGACGGATCGTCAGGCTTCAAAGCGGAAGCAGGCCGCTATCACCTTTACGTCTCCCTTGCCTGCCCATGGGCCCATCGCACACTGATCATGCGAAAGCTTAAAAAGCTGGAAAATTCAATTTCTCTTTCAATTGTCGATCCCTTTATGGGAGATGACGGCTGGGCCTTCAGCACAGCTGAAGGATGTATCCCCGACAGCGTCAACGGTTGCGCTTTCCTGAGAGAAGTCTATGTTAAAGCCGATCCCAAATATACGGGCAGGGTAACCGTCCCCATACTTTGGGACAAGGAAACAAAGAGCATCGTAAATAACGAATCAAGACGGATTATGAGAATGCTCGATACCGAATTTGACGCTATTGGTGATGGTTCAATAAATTTTTGTCCCGCCCCCTTGCAGGAGAAGATTGACGAGACAATAGAAGCCATTTATATGCCCATAAACAACGGCGTCTACCGTGCCGGTTTTGCTGCGACACAGGAAGCCTATGACGAAGCGGCAGAAGAACTTTTTTCCGCACTCGACTATTGGGATGATGTTCTCAGCGGATCCAGATACCTTTGCGGCCATGCAATTACCGAAGCCGACTGGTGCATGTTCACCACGCTTATACGCTTTGATCCTGTCTACTATACCCACTTTAAATGTAATTTAAGGCACATTTACGAATATGAAAATCTCTGGAACTACCTGAAAGAACTGTACCGCATGCCCGGTATTGAGGAAACCTGCAATTTTCGGCACATAAAAGCGCACTATTACCTGAGCCACAGACATATTAATCCTTCAGGAATTATTCCCGCAGGGCCAAAAATCGATTTAACGACCGGCCATGACCGGAACAGATTTGATTGAAAACAGCCCCCTCCATATCAATGCAGATATCTTACCGGTGAAAAATACAAATTTCTTTCACAGATCATCTCAATCATCTTCCTTTAAACTTTAACAGTAAAATTCATCCTCATTTTGCCATGCCAATTATTGTCTGGTATTCTTTTTATAAAAAGAAAGCAAAGCGCCTTATGATATACGACCTTAATAACATTGAAAGAAAAAGAGCTAAAATTCTTATTGTCGATGACAATTCACGGGACCAGGAAATGGTGGCCTGCCTGTGTAATAAGATCGGTTATGAAGTCATCGTCGCCGGCAATGGGCCTGATGCGCTCGACAAGGCAATTCATGAATCACCGGACCTTATTTTAATGGATGTCATGCTTCCCCTTTTAGACGGTTTTGAAGCAACAAAGATGATCAGGGAGAATGAAAAAACCAAACACATACCGGTTATCATTCTCACTTCTCTCGATGCCCGTAATGACAGGATAAAAGGAATGGAGCACGGAGCAAATGATTATATCAGCAAACCCTTTAATATTAAGGAACTTACCTTAAGAATAAAAAACAACCTCATAGGAAAGGACTACCGTGACTTCCTGGAAGGCTACAACAGGCGTCTCGAGGAAGAGGTGGAAAAGAGAACGGAAGCCCTTAATAATGCCCTTGAACAGACAAAAAGCAGCTATATAGAAGCGATCCAGAAACTCAATGAAGCCGTCGTTTATAAAGACAGCAAGACAGGAGCACACATTAAAAGGCTCAGTCTTTATTGCAAAGAACTGGCCCTGGCATTGGGAATGGGCAATAGTTTTGTCGAAGCCATTCATTACGCTTCCCCCATGCATGACCTGGGCAAAGTAGGCATTCCCGATGCCATATTGCGTAAACATGGGAAATTAACACAAAATGAATGGGAGGTAATGAAAAGCCATACCATCATAGGCGCCAATATTTTAAAAGACGCTAAATCACCCTTTATGAAAATGGCCGAGGAGATTGCGCTGTCCCATCACGAAAAGTGGAACGGTTCCGGCTATCCTTACGGTTTAAGTGGAAATGAGATCCCTCTTACGGGACGCATAGTAAATATTGCCGACCAGTACGATGCGCTCAGAAGTTCGAGGCCCTATAAGGGATGTATTGATCACAGCAAGGCTACTTCCATCATTCTAAAGGGCTGCGACAGATCAAAACCCGGGGATTATGACCCTGAAATACTGAATGCTTTCCGGAAAATTGCCGCCAGGTTCGAAGATATTTTCACATCGGCCCATTCAAAAGGGGACATTTTTAACATCTGAAAAGCGGGCAGCCGCTTTCTTACCCTAAAAGTTTTTTCCTGACCAGTTCGTTGACCATGCCGGGATTTGCCTTTCCCTTGCTCGCCTTCATTACCTGGCCCACAAAATAACCCATAAGCTTCTCTTTCCCCCCCCTGAATTCTTCCGCCTGGGAAGGATTATCGGCAATAACCCGATCGACGATAGCTTCTATCGCCCCCGTATCACTAACCTGCTCAAGGCCTTGCTCTTTAACGATAAGAGCAGGGTCTTTACCTGTTTTATACATTTCCTCAAAAACGGTCTTGCCAATCTTGCCGCTGATAACGTTTTTGTCGATGAGGGATAACAACAGGGCGAGACCTTCAGGGCTTATCTTCGAATCGCTTATGTCAGTCCCCTCTTCATTAAGGTGCTTCATAAGCTCTCCCATGATCCAGTTGCTCACAGCTTTGCCGTTATTACAGATTTTAACGGCCTTTTCAAAAAAGCCGGCCACCTTCTTTTCAGCCGTTAAGACTTCAGCATCGTACCTGGGAAGGCCATATTCGGTAATAAAACGATTTTTCTTTGCCTCCGGCAGTTCAGGAAGTTTGCTTCTTTCCTCTTCTATCCAGGCTTCATCGATAACAAGGGGCAAGAGGTCAGGGTCGGGGAAATAACGGTAGTCATGGGCCTCTTCCTTGCTCCGCATGGATTCCGTTACGCCACGGTTTGCATCCCAGAGCCTTGTTTCCTGAACAACCTCACCCCCGCCTTTCAGAACATTCTCCTGCCGCAGGATTTCATATTCAATCGCCTTTTGGACAAAGCGGAAGGAGTTCATGTTTTTAAGTTCCGCCTTGGTTCCCAATTCCTTTTGCCCCACCGGTCTTAACGATATATTGGCATCACAGCGGAAAGAACCCTCTTCCATATTACCGTCACAAACACCGAGGTAAACAACGATATTCCTCAATTTTTTCAGGTATTCGACAGCCTCTTCGGCGCTTCGCATGTCCGGTTCACTGACAATCTCAAGGAGGGGCACACCGGTCCTGTTGAAATTGACAAGCGTGCCATCGGCTGAGGCATCATGGACTGATTTTCCTGCATCTTCTTCCATATGGATACGGGTAATTCCAATCCTTTTCTCCTCTCCCGTGGAAAGGGTAATGTGCTGATGGCCATGCTCGGCAATGGGGAGTTCATACTGCGAAATCTGGTAACCCTTGGGAAGGTCGGGATAAAAGTAATTTTTTCTGGCAAAACGGCTTGTCCTGTTTATTTCACAATTGGTGGACAGCGCCGTCCTGATGGCAAAATTGACAACATTCTTATTGAGTACAGGCAGTGTCCCCGGCATGCCGAGACAAACGGGGCAGGTATCGGTATTGGGATTTCCACCGAATTCGGCGCTGCAGGAGCAGAAAATTTTCGTATTTGTCAACAGCTGACAATGGACTTCAAGCCCGATTACAACTTCGTAATTCATATGTATTCCTTCTGTAAAGCGGCTCTGTTTTTTGAAGTGTTTATTATAGGGAAAGGGCGTTTTAAGTCAAGAGATTTGCCCTCACAGGAGCCTGGGAATTTTGAGTTGCCGAGATTACTCTTCCATACATTCAACACATTTCAGACATTCCGGAATAATCATCAGTCTTTTTACAGGGATGGGCTCTTCACATTCGATGCATATGCCGAAGTGAGGATCGTCCATTCTCCTGAGCGCTGACTGAAGGCGGGAAAGCCTGTTTTTTGACGATCTCAGGTTGGCATCGTTTATGCTCTTTGAATTGATAGCTTCCATGCGCGTCAGCCTGCCGATGGCAACGTCAGGCGCCACCGGTTTTGACATTTCTTCCAGAGATATAATATTCAGCTTTAATGATTCAATCTCTTCAAGGATCTTCACCTTGAGCAGCGCTTTATCTTTTTCATTCATATCAATAGCACCTTATCGGTTTCTAATAACAAGGCATTCCTCCCTCCGTCTCCATGAAGCAATCAACTCCCCGCAAAAGAGGATGATAATAGCCGCATAAAAGAACCAGAGAATAATAACAATCATGGCCCCCAGTGATCCGTAGATAAAACTATGACGGCCCAGGTTGGCTATATACCAGGCAAAGAGATATTTCGCCCCTTCAAACATGATGGCGCAAACAAAGCCTCCGCCAAGACCGTTTACGACAGATACGGTGCGCCTCGACAAGACGGTGTAAAAAATGGCAAAGAGCAGCGTCAGAATCATAACGGGGAGAATATACTGAACAAAGATACTTGATGAGAAAAAATCCGTAATCCAGTTATCATAAAGGGCGACAAAACGAGACCTGGCAATTTTAGCGACTGTCGTAAGAAGGACAGAAGCCGTCAGCGCCAGGATACCCAGAATCACAAGCCCCATGTTGACTATCCTGGATCGCAGAAAAGACCGTTTCTTTTCCACATTAAAAATACGGCTAAAAGCGAATTCAAGGGAGGAAAATACAAGCGTCGAACTCCAGAGCATGATAATGAGACCGACACCGCCAATAAATTCCTTTTTCCTCACGACGGCATGAATTTCATTCTTAAGGCTTTCTCCGTATGTGGGAAGCACCGTATCGACGGCAGCGGCCAGGGTCTGGATCACTTTACCGGAACCTTCAAAGAAAAAACCTGTGCCGGCAACAAGAACAAAGACAAGAGGAATGGTGGAAAGAATGGCGTAAAATGCCGTTGCAGCAGCCATGTTAAAGCTGCCGTTATGAATAAAGGAACGGGCGGCGCTTTTAACAATGCCAACGAGCTTTATTACCTGCTCACCAAAAGGATTCATAGCGATTACCGGCGGAATTTGGTTTTTCATGAAAAGCCTGAAAAAACGTTCAGTTTCAGGCCTTCATGATTTGGAAAAAGGCCGGCGTTCCTTGCCAATCTCCAGGGGATGATCTTTTTCCAAATCTTTAAAAAAATTGAAGCCTTATCAGGCCGGACAAATGCCCCTTTTCCTGAAAACCGAGTATATTCTATTAATGCCGCTCTCTCAAGGTGTTTTTTCTGCCCCTTTTAGGAGAACTTTAATTGACAGGGCATTAATATATGCTAAAGTTTTGACATGAGAAAAAACCGTTTTTTACCGGTCATACTTATTTTACTCCTTATTTCCGGCTGCTGTCCTCTTGTTTCCCAAAGCCCCTTATCGGATCCGTCGAAGGCTTACTTTGACGAAAGATTATCAGGCACATGGAAATTACAGGGAGAGAATAAAGAGACTGTCTACCTGCACATTGGAAAGATGGAAAATAATCATGCGAGAATTGTATCCATAGAGCATAAGAGCTCGGGCCGGCTGGACCTGATGGAGTTTGTCATGTTTCCAACAAAAATAGCCGGCCATGATTATATGAACGTGAGCTTCGTCAAGCCATATAATGATATAGAGGAAAACAAACCGGCTTATTACATTGCAAGGTACGATTTTAGGGATGACAATAGTTTTTCCCTTTCCTTTCTTGACAAAGATATGATTTCCCGTGCAATCCGGACAGGGCAGTTAAAGGGAGAAACAGAAATGAGATCAATCCCTTTAGGGAAGGGAAAGAAAACAGAAATCGAATGCGTAGAAATGACAGAAAGCTCACATAAACTGGTTGAGTTTTTAAAAAAAAAAGATCCTGAAAAAATATTTTCCCAGTCAGAATTACTGGTTTTTAGAAAGAAAAATTGATATATTTGTCTTTGACAGAAGTGGTACAAAGTTGCAGGATCATTCCCAAGCAAGAATTAGAGGTAAAAATGAAACATTTAATTTTAATCTGCTTTATTCTGGCTCTTTTTCTCACCCCCGATTTATCTCACAGCGAGCAAACGATACTGAGGTGCAATCATAACAAAATTATACGCATTAATGATTACAAGACTGAAGTATTACAAAAGTGCGGCGAACCTTTCTTCAGGGAAGAAAATCATGAAATTAACCAGTGGTCCTATAAACTGGGATTAAGGGGAAAAGTATGGGTAGTTGTTTTCAGTGAAGGAAAAGTAAAAAGCATTGATGGCGGGGCCCGTAAAAACAGGGCAGGCCCGGGGAAAGCGGAAAAGGAATCTCAAATCAAATCGGATTTTAAAAAGATGCTCTGCGGACGAGAGTTTATCAAACTGGGTGATTATAAAGCTTTTGTATTAAAGCTATGCGGGGAACCTTTTTTAAAGGAAGAAAACCGAAGAGTCAATCAATGGTCCTATCAATCAGGACCTGAAAATACTTTATATGTAATCCGTTTTGATAAAGGTAGAGTAAAAGGCATTAGTAAAGGGCAGGAACGAAGGTCAAAGGCATCCCTGGCCGGTCACAAATAAATCGGGCACCGGTCAGACTTCTCTTTGATACAAAGCAAATACAATACATTAATTCATCCCCTATTGCCGGTTCACAGTTCTGGCGGGACGATGTGGAAGGCATATGGATTCGTGGCGGGAGAGGAGATTTTTTTGGCTGCCCTGGCCCAAAAGGGAGAGGGGCCTATTATGAGAAGCGTTTACCTTCACTTCTCGGGCAAAACAGTAACACCCTCCCAGCCTTCGGGCAAGCCGTGCTTCTTAATATTCTCGCAGCGTTTCACATAAACCTCGGCGGCCTTATCCCGGCTGTTAACTTTCAGCACCTTTCTAAAATAACGAAGCGCCTCATCAAACTTTTCTTCCCTGTAATGCTTCGTAGCCATTTCAAAATCTTCTTTTGTTTTTATTTTTAGTTCTCTAAGCTCCGGGGAGTCACTATGGAAAACTTCATAAATATCGACAAATTCCCTCTTCCCTTTCACCTGTACCCTGTCAAGATAGCGATGATCATAGTCTGACAAATTTTCAAGGCTGTCAAAGGTCGTTTTGCTTAAAATAACGGAAGAGCCATAGACTTTGGTCAGGCTTTCAAGTCGGGAAGCGAGATTAACGGCATCGGAGATAACGGTCCCTTCCATCCGTTTCTCCTCGCCGATAGTGCCGAGCATCATCATACCCGTATTGATGCCCGTACCTATTCTGATCACTTCTTCACTCCCCTCCATCCGGTTATTACAGCTTCCCACTGCCTCCTGCATTTCAACGGCCGCCCTGACGGCATCTTCCGTCCTGTAGGGGAAAAGCGCCATAATGGCGTCACCAATATATTTATCAATAAATCCGTTATTGTCCCTCACAACGGGGCCGATCCTGCCGAGGCAATCATTGATAAAGTTAAAATTCTGCTGTGGCGTCATGCGTTCCGAAAGGCTTGTAAAAGAACGAATATCGGAAAAAAGTATGGTCATCTTCAGTTGAACGTTGTCTCCCAGCCTGATATCGATGATACTCTCCTTCTTCAGGAACGTTAAGAGCTCTTTGGGTACGAAAAAACTGTAGGATTCCGTCAGTTTTACCTGCTTTTCAAGGGCCCCTTTCAGTTTTTCCCGGCCATCCTGGATGGACTCTACCATGGCGTTAAAAGAGGTTGACAGATAACCTATTTCATCTTCTACCTTGACGGGCACGACGACTTTCAGATCGCCATTATTGACCTTTTTAACGCCATCAAGGAGAACATTGAGGGGTTTAACCAGGCTCTCTGAAAAAAAGTAGGGGAAGACAATAATCACAAAAAGAACTGAACCGGCAATAATGTAGAGAAGTTTTACACCTGTATCACCAATAACCTGCCTGTATGGGATATAGTCGAAAGCGACTTCATACATTTTACCGTCATAGGGGAAATCATAATGGATGTAATAATCGTTCACGTCAAGAGGAGTAAGCTTCCGGTATTGTCTCACCGGCTCCCTTTCACCGGAGGGGAGCGCTTGTTTTTTCACCTTCCGGCCCTCATAGGTAATCCGTTTGTCTGAAAAACCGGGATCACGGACATAAACGGTTTCATACTTTATGGGAGATGATACTTTATGGAGAGGAACTGACAATATGTAGGCAATGGACGGAGGCAAATGGGTAAATTCCTTTTTCGCAAGGTTTTTCATGACCTCCCTCACTTCAAAGAGCCGCTCCTTTTCATAAGCATTATCCTCGATAAGGATGGCAATGCTCGCGCCAAAACTGATGGCAATGAGGAGTGCGCCCAGGGAAATGCCGATGAGCTTGACCATGAAAGTGGACGGCTCGGAAGAGCTGTTAATGTAAACAACGATAAAGATAAAGGCAATGACCATAAATCCCGTACCGAGGATATGGGCCACTATTTCCCATGACAAGAGCCCCTCATAGGCAAGAATGATGGCTGCAATGAGTATGACAGGCGAAAAAAAGATGACAATTAGCCGCCTTATGGCCTTTGTATCCCGCTCCTTCGCCCTGGCAATACGGAGGCAGGCGATTATAAAACGTGCCGGAAGCCGGGCAGGGCCGGACCAGCGGTTCAAAAAACCGCTATATTCATAATCAGACAGGAGAACCGCCTTTCGAAAAAAAACGACAAGCATCCAGAGTATCTCCGAACCGATGATAACTCCCATCTCGGGCCTGTCGAGAAAAACATAGGCATAGGCCTCAAAACTGTAAAGCGGACCTGTTGTGAGTGTTTTATAAATATAATAGGGGTAGGCGGCAACAGCCGCGCCGATACAGAGATAAAGAGCAATCCTTGACTCACCATGATGAAGGTTTTTAGGAAAGTGATAGGCAAACTGGACCATGGCAATAGAGGCAAAGACCATGAGATGGATGAGCCACCAGGCAAGGGTCGAATAAAAAGAATCGAGGGCCGAAAAGATAACGAAAAATGAGATAAAGACCAGCTCCACACCAATAAGTGATGCAATAAGAAACAGGGTCGCCTTTGACTTCCTCTCGATCTTAAAAAGGAAAAAGATCATGAAGAACAGGAGAATAGTCACATTGAGAACGTTAATTGAAAAAGGAGAGATAAAAAACCAGTTCATGTGGTCCCTGCTTTCTGCTATGCTTTTAAAAAGTGGGGCTGAAAAAAAGCAATACGATTACAACGGCAACACCTCCCACCCACCCCTGGTAAAGGCGAGGAACATTAGTCCCCCTCTTTACCAAAGAGCGCCCGGGGGCATAAAGGGGCCGGGGGGCATTGTAAAAAACGTTCATCTTTCTTCAACCGCCAACCCAAAGACGGTAATAAACGATGCTCCTGTTCTTCATTGCAACTTCATGGCTCATTTTTATCTTATATTTCCTCTACAGGATAGGCAAGGCCTATTTTGGCCGCTCTTTTCTTCCTGCAGAGGGGAAAGAAAAGCTTTCAAGCCACCCTTTTTTCACTCTTATCATCCCTGCCAGAAATGAAGAAGCAAATATCGAACGATGCCTCACTTCTTTCATCAATCAAACTTACCCTCATAACAAGTATAAAGTAATTGTCGTCGATGACAACTCTTCCGACAATACGGCAGCTATTGTTAAAAGGCTTAAAGAAGGCTGCCCTAACGTTCACCTCGTAAAAACCGGTGAACTGCCGCAGGGCTGGACGGGAAAAAACAACGCCTGCCGGACAGGTGTGGAACATGCGGAAGGTGAGTGGTATTGCTTTGTCGATGCCGATGTAAGCGCCGAAGGTCAGCTTATAGAGAGGGCTTTAAACTTCGCTTTAGCCAGAGGGGCAGACCTGCTTTCCATTAATCCCTTCCAGGAGCTGGTCTCCATTGCGGAGCGCCTTTTTCTGCCCGGTATTTTTTTGTCCATCGCTTCTTCCATAAACTTCAGTCACGTCAATAATCCTGAAAAGCCTGAATCTCTGGCCAACGGACAGTTCATGCTCTTTAAAAAATCAACCTATAAAAAAATCGGCGGACATGACGCCATAAGGAGCGAAGTCATGGACGACCTCGCCTTTGCCCGCATCATCAAGGAAGGGGGCCACCGGCTATACCTTCTCTTTGCCGACGACATGATCCGCACCCGAATGTACCGGGAACTTCCTCAAATCTGGAAGGGATTTTCAAAAAACCTGATTGAAATAATGAAACACGAAAGCACGATAACGTCAGTCACGCATTCAATTAAATTCCTCTTCCTCGGCTGGATGCCTGTCGTCCTCCCTTTACTGACCTTTTACAGGCCCGGCGCCTGCGGGAATGATCCCATTTATAGCTGGGCCTTCGCCATTGCCCTGGCCGGCTCAATCATTATGTTCATCACCTGCTTTATGGCAATAAAAGCCTTAAAAATCCCTGCCCTCTACCTCCTGTCCTTCCCTTTGGGCTTTACCATGCATGCCTTTATCACCCTTAACTGCCTGTGGCAAAGTAAAAGAGGGAATATCGAGTGGAAAGGAAGGACTTACTCTTGACAGATTCACAAAAACTGGGACGTAAAACCATTATTTTAAAAACACTGCTCTTTTCACTGTTTATCACCCTCCCGGCCAATCTTTACGCCTGGGAAAGGGCAAAAGAAGACGTGAAGAACAACATCATCATTTACACCCGTAAAGTGAAAGGCTCCACTTTTAATGAATACAAGGCCCAAATGAAAATCCAGGCCTCCCTGGCAAGCCTCGTTGCCCTTGTCGATGATATCTCGGCA
>JAOUBX010000089.1 GCA_029860075.1 Deltaproteobacteria bacterium
CGTCATACTTGTAGGAAAGTTTTTTACCCTTCGAATCAGTCACGTCCCTCACCTGCCCATCGGCATAGTAAGTATAGGTATAGGTGAGGCCGTCCTTGCTTGCCCTATGGAGCCGGCCGTTAATGTAGTAACTGTAGGTTTCTTTTGTTACGCCTTCCACCTTTTTTTCAGTGAGACGGCCTATGTAGTCATTGACATAAGTTATGGCAATTCCCCTGGCGTCGGTTTTGGTGTATTCATAACGGTTGGGATTGTAATCAAAACTTTTTTGCAGGCCCGTGGCATCGGTTTCAGTAAGCAGCCTACCCAGCTTGTCATAGGTGTAGGTTGTTGACTTGCCGTTGGCGTCGGTCACCTGGGTCAGCTTGTCCACCCCGCCGCCGCAGTTGCCGCAGCCGGCGGCGCTGTAACTCATGAAGGTGGCCTTATTGAGGGCATCGATAATGGCCTTCTGCCGGCCCAGATTCGTATAGGTATAGCTCGTTTTGTTCCCTTCGCCATCAATAACGGACTCGATGGAACCGTCTGTGTTGTAAAGGTAAGTGGTCCTTTCCTCATTCGGACCGATAAGCTGCACCATGCGGCCGAGAGAATCATATTTGTAGCGCGTGACGCGTCCCATGGTATCAGTAAGGGTGGACATATTGCCCAGCACGCCATAGGTATAGGAAGTGGTTGCATTAACGCCGGTAACGGAACTTGGCGAAGTAGCCGAAAGGAGCCTGTCCTGCTCGTCGTAGATCACGGTTGAAACCCTGCCCAAAGGACCGGTAGTGGTGACGTGCTTCTCCGTACCTATGGTCGTATATTGAATAAAGGTCTCCCTGCCGAGCGAGTCGCCCATATAGATTGGCTGTCCCTTATCGTCGTAGCGGTAGACAGTGCTCACAGCGTTAACGGGATTGCCCACATCATCGAAAGCTCCTTCCAGGGGCGTCGTTGTCGTGGAAATGAGACCGAAGGTATTGTAACTGTAGGTAGTGGAGTACTTTCTAAATGGAGAGACAAGCTCTTCCTCGATCGACTTTATCACATTACGGTTACCGTCATAACGTGTTGTCGTCTTTTTCTTTCCGCCAGCCTGGATTTCAGTCTTGAAGTAGCTGCCGTAGGTATAGAAGGTTACCCCCCCTTCGGGGTCTTCCTTTTCCTTCAGCTTCCCTTCCGTCTTGCTGTAGCGGTACTTCCAGACGCCGCCATCAAGCTCTGTTTTGAGAGTCTCACGCATATCACCCGTATAGTTGCTGTAACCGAGGGTACGCGTGCGAACACCGTATTCTGTGGTAACAGTCGAAGATGTGATCTTTCCGTCGACAAAGTTGTAAGTTACAAGCTTGCCGGAAGGATCGGTTTTGGTCTTTAGCAGGCCGTTTACATAGGTATAGCTCCATTTCGGATTGACCGCCCCCGCTTCGGGATAGGAGACGGAAGCTGTCGTGCCGTCAGGTTGAGGCACATCAAGCGGATAGGATGCAGGAAGCGGATAAATAATCTCCTCTAATGTACCGTCAGGATAGTAATTAAAATCGTAAATATTGCCCGAAGGATCAGTAACGGTATCGATCTTGCCATCAACGTAATCAATGAAAACAGGGGCAGGCGCTGTTGAATCAGCGACACTTGTCAAGAGGCCGCTGTAATAAGAAAATGTTGTTGTTCTTCCCCTTGTATCACTGATGGAAGAAATATTTCCGAAGACGTCAAAATGATAGACCGTGCCGTCAAGCTCTGTAATGTCCCACGTGCCGTCGCCGTTCTTGACGAGCGTCGAGGTATCGCCGCTCTCCGATGTATAGCTCCCGCCTGACGGCGTATAGGTACGGGCGCTGCCGGCGGCCGTTGAGAAGGCGACCCGCCCGTCACTGGTCTCTCTGAAATCGAACTCGTAGCCGTGCCGCCAGTTTTGGGCAACTGTACCGCTGTAAACGCTGAAGCTGTCGTAATAGAGCGAAAGATCGCCCAAGAGGTGCTGGCTGTGCGTATAGCGGCCGCTGATTGTGTTTGCCGAAGACTCCATGCCTGTACCTAAGGGGCCGCACTCTCCGCAACCGCTCCTCTCATCGATAACACCGTCGCAGTCGTTGTCTTTCTTGTCGGAACTGCATATCTCTTCTTCCACCTCTTTAATATAAACTTTTCCGTTATTATCATCACAGTCGTCACCGCAGGGGCAATAATAGTCACCTTCCTTATAATGCCCGTCACCGTCCAGGTCCTTGCAGTCCTTTATCAGGACCGTCGTATAGAGCGTTTTACTGTAATCATCACAGGCATTCGAAACGGTTCCGGAACCGACGAAACACTCAGATTCCTCAGCGTACGCCGGAGGCCAGGGATATTTACTGTCCCAGGTCCATATTGATTCTGTTGAACCGTCGCAGTATGTGTTGATAGTCTCTACAAAATTCTCTGTGTTATTTACCCTGTGGACATTTTCATTACATACGAGACTTGTTCCTAAAGTCCCGTTGCACGTATATTTTCTGTTATTGTCACAATCCCCCATGTAAACCGGTCCTTCAGTCCGGACATAGGACACCCAACTTTCTCTTGCGTTGTTACAAACTTCCCATACCCTGGCGTATACCAGAAGGCCACCATTATGGTATTCATAGGTATGTTCCAGTTCGCAGGCGCCGGCGTAATTATCGAGAACCTGTTGCAGCGCCTCCATTCTATAGCAGGCGCCGGCAGATAGGGGAAAGGCAGAGGAAACCAGGACTATCGAAGCCAATGTATATAAAATTGCTCTTTTCATATTTTTTTCAACCTTTCAAAAAATATAATCACAGGTGACTGCTGAAGGGATTCCGACCACGAGCCGGCAAATCCATATCCGCTCTTTAACAGGACAATTCAGGCATTGTTGGCAAATTTCTGACCTCCGGTCATGCAGCATCCTGATATCAAAAAAGATTTTTTTGTTACAAATAAATGTCTATCCTTCACCAGGTTAGGAAGAATTACAGAGATTAAAGTTAATTCCTTTTTTTCATGATCATTTGCCATTTGCTGCCAAACTCTTACACATTCAGCATATTAAGCCGCAGGAATTTTCCTGAACTGATTATATTTATCATTTTTTTTCCGTTGTTCATCATAATGTAACACTTTGAGGGGTCCGCTCTACGCATTTGATATCTCCAACACACTTTTAACTTTGATTAACAGCTTTTTCAATCCTCTGCCCATCCCACCTTCATAAAAAAACTTTGACTGGCAACTGTAGCTCCCACTTCACTGATTCAAAACCGGGTTAGCAACATATATCCAATTAACAATCCTGTCAAGAGACAGAAGTTTGATTCACAGCAAATATGTTTTATCGGATTAAAAGATCCCGATTTTATTGAGAATTTTTTTTATTTTTTTTTGCTTTTTTGAAAAATATTTCTTTTGTTGGAAGGAATTGAGGGTTTTTCCATGAAGCAAAGGGAGGTAAAACTGCGGAAAGGTGACTTCAGGGTTTGCCGGATTAATTCATTTTTTGACACTGGTTCCCTATTACAAGGGAGGGATAAATTTTCACAGATTGAAGTATGATTATCCTGGCAGACGACGCGCTCCCTTATCTTCGGTGGAAGGCATAGCCGGGGAAGCAAGAATTTATCTCTATAAAGAAGCACAAATAAACAAACCCTTCAATAGAACCTTATTACTTTAACCAATCATTAACTCTACAAACTCTCGATACTTCTCCTGGGCTGTTGATTTTTTTTTGTCGAAATAGCCAAGAATAAAATCTATCGTGAGCCATCCGGGACATAATTCCTTTCCCACATAGCTGTTATAGCTGCTCCAGGTGAATTCTTCCGGTTTTTTAACGATGCCTGCCGTCACGGGATTCAGGTGAATTTGGCGGGAAATTTCCTTTACATATTTATCTGCTTCAACCACTATTGCCTCATATCTCCCCTGAAAAAAAGACCCTCCTCTTTTTTGCTTAACATTAACGTACTCGGTATAGGCCCCTTTAATATGATCCATTAGCTGCGACAGATTGCCCAATGGCATCTCCAAGAGCAGCTGATAATGATTACTCATGAGGCAATAGGCATGAACAGCCGCGTCATAACGCCCAGCCGCTATTTTAAGGTAATGGAGAAAATACTCCCGGTCCTTTTTGCTTCCAAATATATCCTTCTCTTCATTCCCTTTCGATGTAACAGCAAAAAAAGCGCTCTTGATCCTTCTTGTTTTTGAATATGTGCTTCCCCTCATTATCCTTTCATGCAACATGATAATATCCCCCCTGAACATTCTATCATTTTACAGATCCGGCCCGGACTTTCACAAGCTTTCCCGGCACAAACGGAACCCAACATTAAATCCTTACACATTATGCCGGGTTTCATTAATTCAACGGCCCCACCACAAACAGCGAGGTATGAACAGGAAGATTACCTTCCCCATTTATCCCGAGACGGGGAAAATGTACCCACCAGAGATTCAGCCAGGCCACCCGCCTGTCGGGAACATCGGTCAAAAACACAAAACAGCTTTTCCCGATAACCTCCTAACAGGTAACAGACCCCTCCTCATAGCTGCACTTCTCTATAATGGACCACACCTTGCCATAGAATATAAGCAGTTCTCCATATACCCTGCGTATCAATGCCAACTCACAGGTAAACATTAATTTCAAAGAACAAATCCTGTTGATTAATTTCGCCGCTTCAACCATTGAAAAAATACCTGCGACCGAACCTCTTTCAACTTCTGCGCTATTTTGAAGAAAAGGGCGGTTTATGTCAAGGGAAAGAAGGAAAGAAAAAAGAGAAGAGGCGACGAGAGCACGGTAATTGTCCCCCCCCCTTCTGAAACGGTTATTTCAGAAGGGACTGAATTGAAGAGTTGCAGATGACTGAAACAAATTGACGAACGGACTTTAGCAACGGACTTATCAGTGCCGTCACTTTTCCGCAATGCTGATGCTAAACCGTTTGTCGCGCAGAAAAAAGTGTGTTGCCCGTCATTGCCCGGCAATTGCCTCTATTCCCTGAGATTATTACGGCAGACCGACCAATATCCTTGACAAGAAAAGCGTGCCCGGGGCCAAAACACCTTTAAAAGCTGAAAACAAGAGTAGTACAGTCGTGATAAAGAGAATATTCAACAGATGAAAAAGAAAATATGCGCTGCACACTTACTCTCGCATCATGTTTCCAGCCATTTTGTTTTTTTATACCTGGAAAAAGTAATTAAGTTAAGCAAAAAAGGGCCTGCCTTATCAAAAGCAGACCCTCTTTTTATCTATAATCTTAGATTGCAATGAAGACGACTTCGACTATTTCTTATATTCATCTCCCAACCTGAATGTGAGACCGACATTAATAAAAGAGTAAGAGCCTGAACCATCAATATCCTGGTCCACAAATCCTAATGTTTTGTGTTCAATAACTCCCGCGCTTGATGTCCCGAGAACACCTGTTTTAACTGTAAGTGTCATATTTTTGGCAAAGTTAAAATTGGCCCCTATAACAGGTCCGATACCAAAGGTTACGATATCTATCTCATAATCGTTGTCGGTATCCAGTTCACCCTGTGAATAAGAGAGCCTTATTTCAGGCCCTGCCCACAAACGTACTTTATTATTTCTTATGAATGCAAAACCAAAATCATGAGTCATGAACCAACCTGACGTTTCAAAAGTAGCACCGCTATCATATTCATAATCAGCAGAATGGAGACCGATATTAAGTCTATAGTTAAAAAGCCTATTTTTAGCTACAGCTGTATCTAAGACAAAACCAATGCCTCCTATTGAATCATCCGTATCCTCTTTCCATTTAGCGTAGGGCCATGACTGCTGTTCAATATCCCACTCCGTAGAACCTCCCCCACCGGAAAGATTAAAACCCAGACCAACAGCCATAGCATTTGTCGTCAGACAACTTGAGACAAAAAACAGAGTTAAAATATAAACAGCCACCTTTCTTTTCATGCAAAGCCTCCTCAATAATTAAATGTGAAAAAAAGAAGTATAGCAGAAAGAATAAAAAAGAAAAAGTGCCCAACTTTCTCAGTTGGGCATTTCTATTTATCCGGTGTCCCCAGTGGGATTTGAACCCCCGTCGCCAACCTGAAGGTCTAAAATAACAAAAAAACCGTAAGTGATTGATTAAAGGTCAGCGCCCCCCCTCAAACATCAATCCCTGTCCACTTCTTCCCGGTGGTCATGGTCTTCTCCTTCATCATCGTCATCATGAGACTCACTGCGGGAACTGAAATACCATTCTCCCTCCATTATCCTCAGGTACCTGGCAAGAAGCGTTCTCAATCCTGACGCGTCAAAGGAAAGCTTCTCCGTCTTGTGGAGAACATGGACCGTCTTTTTAATGACCTTTTCAATTTCAGATGACGTGCCTTTGGGCATAAGGGCAATCTCTGACAGCATATCTCCCATCGCTGCCAGGTCATTATCATCTTCGTCATCGTCACCTTCGCCGTCATCTTTATCTTTATCCTCATCTTTCCTGCCGTCATCATCGTCGTCATCGCTATGGCCGTCACCGGGATAGAGAAGAATATGCGCTTCCACCCAGCGCTGTGATTGCTGCAGCAGGCTCTCTGAATCGTCACTTACACTGAAATGGTAGGGATAGCTCTCAAAGAAGTCATAGCCGCTGCCGGAATTAATATAGACATCGGTCTTCTTGGTATAATCTCCCTCTTCATCGTCAACCCGCACAAAATACCGGTAAACCTTTTCCCCGCCACCTTCCAGGTAGAAGCTATATTCAAGCGGATCAGGGGTCAGGCCAAAGAGCGGCAGCGGCGCAAGGCCCTCTCCCGGGGTCTCAACAGCTTTCATCTCCATACCACCGCCATGCAATTTGATCCTGTTCCCCAGCAGTACCACTGATCCCGCAGCCGGAAGGGCCTCATGGGCGAGAAGATAAGCTGACGCCTTACCCAGCAGTTCCGCCTGCTCAGCCCGGTTGTCTCCGCCCAGGGCCGATGCCGTCATATTGTAAGTGAACAAGGCCGCCCTGCCCTGCCCATAACTGTTCAGTATCAGGGTGGGCACATCGGCTTCCTCCTTCTCTCTCTCTTTATCAACAGACAGGACTCGCAAAGCTCCCACTTCCACTCCGGCCTGGAGGTGGCTGTCGCAGTCCGGGCTGATCCGTACAGGACCGATGCTTTCACTGTCGCCACCCTGCCCCTCTATAACCAGGGTAAGATGGTAGTGCTCTTCCAGGTATTCATAAGGCGATGTAAGGGTTATGATCACACCCTCAGCGGTGACCTCGCTGATTACCAGATCGCCATCGGTATTGCCCCTAGAATCATTTGTCACTCCTCCTGGAAGTTTTTCAATTGCAATAAACTCCTCATCGATTATCCTCATTTCTTCTTCATCTTTTACGGAAAGGGTAGCAATAACCCGGTCGCCGATGGCAAGCTCTCTTGCATAGCTCAGGGTGATACTGCGAACCCCTTCGCACTCTTCCTCACCGGGGATAATTCCCGCAAGGGAACCGCCTTTGAGTTCCGTTTTCAGCACCCGGCCGGAAACAGTCAGGTTTTGCTCCGATGATAAAGGACTCTCATACAAATGTAAGGAATGCTTATCCTCTTCATCTGAGAGAGAACCCTTGAATTTGACGCCGAAGAGGTCATCCAGCTCGTGATTGACACTGTTGCCCCAGCCCGATACAAGCAGCCCCATTCCCCGGTAAACGCCTTCTTTCATCTCTCTCAGCATCTTTTCATCAAGCGGTTTTTTGTTGTCCAGAACCATGACCATGTTGTAAATACCGGAGCGGAACTCCTTGCGGAAAGCCTCTTTATCGGTTACAACGGTGTAATATACATGGGGAGACCCAAGGGCGTCTTCGATGAATGTCCGCATATCTTCCAGGCTGTACCGGTGATGCTTATCATCATGGTCTTCATGATCGTCGTCGTCTTTCTTTTTCCCCTTCTCTTTTTCACCATCATCATGGCTGTCATCATCGCTCTTTCCTTTTGAAGGGTCTTCCGTCCAGACCAAAACTCTCGGAAGGTTCAGGATTTCCGTTGTCATATCCACTCCGATGACAACAACGGTTATACGCTTTTCAGCCTCCGCATTATCAACCTTGTCCATGCTGTAGTAACGGATTACATGGCTACCGTACCCGAGAGCGTCCAGTTGGAAAGGTCCGCTGTACTTTTGAGGGACTGCCTGTCCATCAAAGAGATAATAGGTCTCTTTCACACCGGACAGGTTGTCTGTTGCGCTCAACGCTACTTCCGTCCTTCCCGTGATATAGATCGTCTGTCCATCTCCGAATACCTGGTCACTGAAGGTGATGGCTGTTTCCGGCGGTGTATTATCAACTATTACAAAGAGTGATTTCACTCCTTCCATATTTCCCACATTATCGGCACTGCGATATTCAATCAGATGCGACCCTTCGGCAGCTATCGTGAAAGGTGCATAGGCTGTCCAGGGACCGCCGTCTATGCGATATTCTGTCGATGCTGCACCGGAAAGCTTATCTGTTGCAGTAAGGGTATATTCTGTCGATGCTGTGACATAGAAATTGCCCCTTCCATCATCGAACTTCGGATTACCAACACTGATACTTGTAAGCGGCGGTGTGTTGTCTGTAATCACAGAGAGTGCTTTCACCGCTTCCATATTCCCCACATTATCGGCACTGCGATATTCAATCAAATGTGACCCTTCAGCAGCTATTGTGAAGGGTGCATAGGCTGCCCAGTTGCCACCATCTACCCGATATTCGGTCAGAGATACACCGGCCAGGTTATCGGAAGCACTAATGTTAAAAACAGAGTCTTGCCTTACATAGCTTATTCCACCAGACACATGCTGTGCTCCGGTCACAGTAAGCTCACTCACGGGAGCGCTGTTATCGACGGTGAAGGAGAGGTGCTGCGCCATTTCCGCATTGTTTACATTATCAACGGCGCTGTAACTCACCACGTGCTCACCTTCGGCAGCGACAGTAAATACGCCGTAAGGCAGTGGCGTACCGCCGTCAATAGAATATGAGGTAGAAGCCACACCGGAGAGATCATCGGCAGCACTCAAAGTAACCTTCGTATCGGCCCTCACAAAGAGGCGACCCGCTCCATCTGTATATTGCGGCAGACTAACTTCTGCTGTGGAAAGCGGTGGCATTGCGTCCGTAATAACCGCAAGAGACCTTATTTCTTCAACGTTACCCAAGTTATCGAGGCTCCTGTATTCGATTAAATGCACTCCCTCACTGCTCACAGTGAATGGCGTATAATCTATCCACGGGCCGCCATCAATTCTGAATTGACTGACAGAAACGCCGGAGTGACTGTCCTGGGCAGTCAAAGTAAACTGTGAAGCCGGAGTAACAAAGAAACTGCCATCGGGTGAACTAAACTGAGGGGCACCGGCTGCAATGACTGATACGGGAGCGCTATTATCAATGACAAAGGTAAGGGACTTTTCCGCTTCAACATTGCCTGCCTTATCAATGGAACGGTACCCCATAACATGTCCGCCCTCAGCGGCGCCAGCCATTGTAAAAGGTACAACATAGTCGATCCAGTTTCCACCGTCTGTCCTGTACTGGATTGCAGCAACACCGGATTCCGTATCGGTAGCGCTCAAAGTAAAGGTTGTTCCCCCTGATAAATAAGTCATATTGTTAGCAACAAAGAGAGGCGTACCGGGAATTACCTCAGTCACAGGTGGAGTACTATCCGTCTGGACGGTAAAGATCACCGGCACAGGTGAGCTCATATTTCCCGAGCGGTCTGAGGCCTTGACAGTGACCGTATGCTCGCCTCCATCCTGAAGGGAAGGCTCCCACAAGGCCATATAACGCCCTGCAGTAACATCACCAGTGGAAAGCGCATACCATGCACCATTATCAACTCTATACTCGACCTTATGAACGCCTGATTTATCATCGGTAACAATAGCGCTGATCTCGACAGAGCCGTTGTACTCAATCCCCTCCCGGGGAGAAATGACGCTAACGGCAGGCGGCATTCCGTCTATAATAGAAAGTGATGAATCAGCCAGGTAGTTTTCAATACCTGACGACAGGTAGACCAGCCTCACCGTATGGGTTTTCAGATCGAGATCTTGTGAAGGGAAAATCATCGTACCCGACTGTGAACCATTAACCGCTAAGGAAGCGTTCTCTTCTGCCTGCAATAGGGCCGTTCCCGTCACAGGATCGGCAATGGATATGCGAACAGTCCCATCATTGCCTGTATTGCCGAAATTACGAACGGTATAATCCGCACTAATAAGATTGCCTGCCATGAGAGAGGAATGAGCCAGTCCAATATCACCACTGACAATGAAGGAACTGCTGATTTCAAAAGAAGCCGTCTCCAGGGACAAAAGCGCTCCATCCATGTAGGTTACAACTTCAACAGTATAACCGCCCGGTTCATGGAGGGCCGTGTTCCAGCCAAGTGAAAGAGTCAGGTTGCTTCCGGGAAGAATATTATATAAGTCACTGTTTTCACTTAATAGCTTTGCACCTGAAGAATTCTTGACAATCGTTTTTAAAGTCAGGGTTGAAACCAGGTAGTTCTCACTCATGTTATTTACGTCAATCCCTATGTTGACATTACTGTTCGGACCATAGGTGGCCTGATTAGTACCAACCAACGTCTCTACTTGTATATCAGGCAGTACAGCGAAAGGAACTGTACTTTCTTCAATGAGTCCTGAACTACCTTTAAATATTACCTGAACATGATAAGTACCGGGATAGATGGAACCTGTGTTCCATGAATAGTTAAATTGACTCACTCCAGATTCTAAGTTCAGGCTTAACGTGCCAAATGTGGTTACTTCAAATCCATATACATCATTTATCCTAACTTCAAATAGGCCTTCCGCTGCCTCTCCACTGTTGGCAAGGTTCACTGTAATATTTACATTTTCATTCTTAACGTATTCATTTGAATCAAGAACTGTATATATGGAAATACCATCATCTTTTGATACGATAATTTCTTTTGACTCAAAGTTATTTGTTTCATCACTTTCGGTAACTTTATTATCAGGGTCTAAAACCGTAATGATTCCATTTATGCCCTCTTTACCGACAGCACTCCAGTCGGCAGTTATATTTACTGAAGAATGGGGAGGAATGTGAGGAATGACAGCAGATTTAATAAGCTCCAGAGAACCTGAAGAATCCCACATATATATATCTGCATCCACATTAAAAGCATCACTTCCACCCTTATTCCAGATATCGACCATGACACTGATTTGCTCACCATCAACAGGAGCATCAGGATAATAACTGATATCTTCGACAGTTGTCACCAGATCAGGCAAAAGGCCGACATCCAATAAAACCGAAATTGAATCAGATGAATTGCTTCTGTTTCCGGCGGCATCTACTGCAATTGAATAAAAACTATTATCTCCTACATCAAGGGTAACATCGTTAAAACTGAAATGTCCGTCTGGGTACGTTCTAAAAAATGTGGTATCCTCTGTGTAAACCAAAGCTCCAGACAATTTGGACCAATATAAATTATCGAGGTAATAAACATCACCTTTAAAAAGTTCAGCTTCTCCACCATTAAGGGGCATAATCCACATAGGTCTTCGATAAGAACCCTCTATCGTGGCATAAATAATCCTTTCTCCGTCCGGAGACCATGTTAAAAAGTTAGTGTTCGCCCCATTAATCGGTAATTCTGTCCATTCATAAGTAGACATATCTACTGTATATGTTTTCCAATCAGCATAAAATAGAAGCCTCGAGCTATCGGGAGACCAGCTATAAGAATAATCATCAATGTTAGTACCAATTAATATCGGATTCTCACCGGACAATCCTGCTACATAAAGATTGTCATTATCGTAAATATAAGAAATATTATTTCCATCAGGTGAAAATTTAGAAAATGACATCCTGCCATCAAACGTTATTTGGCTTAATGAATTAGAGGGCAAATCCTTAATCCAGATATTTGTATATTGACTGCTGTTAGAAGTTGCTCTCGTAAAAATAATCTTCCTGCTATCTGGTGACCATAGGGGATCATATTCGTAATAATACGACCCATCTGTTATATTACTAATCTCATTTCTTTTTCTATCATAAATAGCAAGACGGTAACGGTAGTAGTTATTCACTATATATTTTTGGATATAGGCCACCTTCTTGCCATCAGGTGACCATGCGGGGGAAATACCTCTTTCAGCTAACAAACTATCTACGCCTGATTCCAGGTCTAAAATTCTGAGACTGTCTGACGTTTCATATACAAGTGTGTTACCATCAGGAGAAAGGGAAATGCTTCCGGGATAGTCTGTCAAATTGCGATTAATACTCTGATCATTAGCAACCGTACTACGCTCATACACACCATTTTTATATAGTTCAATCGTTGCTCCTATTTCAGCCTGACCGGAGATATCAGTTCTATCATCCGTAACTACAAGGGGAGATGCTGCAGTTGTTGGCAACAAAATTATTGGCTTAGCCGCTATATCATCTGAGGGTGTACCCCTTACTTCATTAGAATAAGAGCTTTCATTACCAATAGAGTCCTCAGCAGAAACCACATAATAATAACCTGTACCATTAACCAAACCTGAATCCAGATAGGAAAGCTCTGCCAGAAGAGTTGAATTAAGTTTTACATACTGCACACCTGATTCCAACCGTCTGTAAACATTATATCCACCATCAATCAAATCCACAGGTTCCCATGAAATTATTAATGCGCTCCCCTCCTCAACAGCGCTAACGGAAATAATAACAGGAGGTGCCGGAGGTGGGCTATTTATCTCGACAGATGCCTCATTTGAAAAGTCACTCTCATTACCAGCATGGTCCACTGCAATAATTCTATAAGAATAGTTGCCATTTGATAACGCATTATCTGTGTAAGCAGTATCAGTAACAAGGCCTTCGACGAGTGCCAGCCATCCGGCCTCACTGTTTCTGTATACACGATAGCCGGCGATATCGGGTTCTGAATTGGCAAACCAGCTTAATACGGCACTGGAACCCGAAGCTATAACACTCAAGCCTGTCGGCGGAAGCGGAGCTACAATGTCACCGACTGTAACTGACAATGTTTCAGAATGAGGGCTTGTGAGGCCATAGTTATCAAAAGCTACTATAGAATAGTTATACACTCCATCTATCAAAGCTATATCCTCATAGTATGTTGGAACTTCCCCACTAGCGCTCTCTTTATAGGCAGTAATTTCATGAACGTTAACATTCAACGGCTGAAAGAGCTGCCCTAAAATATTAATTCTAATATTTCCGGTTAAATAGGGCTGCTCAAAATCATAGGTGCTCTTTATCGCCTGGTCTCCAGTAAGCGTACTGACAGTAAGCCACTCACCATTTTTCAAGACCTGTATTTCAATCTTTACTATCCCATAGCTATTACCCCAATCAACCTCCATACGACTGACCAAGTCAGTCGAACCAAGATTAATCTGAAACCAGTGAGAAATATCGAAGCCCCAAAACCCTAAATCAGGACTCCAATATGTGTCTGGATTTGTATCAACAGCATATTCAGGCTTGTAGATGAACGAACTCCACCAGCCCCCACTACTGGTGGAAGAAGCACTCACAGAAGTAATCTCAAGGGGATCATAATTCCCAGTACTACCCGACGACCCAATTAATTTTTCATTCCTGTATACGTAGTATTTCGCTATATCCGGTTCAACGTTTGCATTCCAGGATAAACTTACGTCATAGTCAAGAACGGTTGCAGCCAAGCCCGTCGGGACAGCCGGAGGATCATCAAATATGATTGTAACCGGTTTCGAAACTCGGCTTTTATTTCCCGAGTTATCTGTCGCAACAACTGTAACTGCATTTTCACCGGGGAGAAGTGATAAATCAGCAACAAAACTTCCGGTTATATTGGCAAAAATATTTGAAGTCAAAACTTCTCCTGATTCGTTAAGAACAGAAATTTCTAACGAAGCTAAGGACGCTGCATTCCACCCGGAAACATGAGCAGAGCCATCCGTAGTAAAAGGGCTGAACCTTTCTAAAATTGGCTGATAAATAAGGGCATCAACAATCTCTGAAATATCACTTTCATTAGCATAATTATCAACCGATGACAATGCATAGCTATGCTGTCCATCGGCAACATCAACTAATAAGTAACTATTTTCTGTAATAACAGATGAATTAACCCTGATTCTGCTGCCGTTAACAACTTTATATAAATTGTACCCCCCAAGATCCGTTTCGTTGTTGGCAGTCCACGTAATCAGTATATCGACCCCATCAACAGAGGCATTTAAACCTTGAGGAATAGCAGGAGGCGTCTGGTCAATATAAGTAAATGTTATAAAAGAAGGTGAAGAATCTACTTTTAGACTGGTATCTGTTGCAACAGCACGCAGATTATAATCTCCTGACTGCAAAGTGATACTTTCGGGATCAAATTCGAGGTCATACGGGAAGGCATCTACCGGCGCCCCTAAACTAATCCAATTTTGGTCATTCACACCCTTATACTGATACAAAACATTTAAAATATCTTCATCTGGCGTTTCTGATCTTATTGTTGTTTTTGCATGAATAACAGAGCCATCTACAGGCTGGACAATCGTCATATGAGGCTCATTATTGTCAACACTTGCACTTATAACATTAGATTTGACACTCAGGTTTCCTGCTTGGTCAACGGCTATAACATAATAACTATAAGAGCCATCATTCAGGTCTTCATCCCAGGTATCACAGCCCCAATAGTAACAATAAGATTTTATAATGTAGGGAGTAATATTTTCTGTAGAGTCATCTGCAGCATTAAACAATTGGTCGTTTCGGTAAATAAGGTAACCCTCAAGATCGCCATCAGAGAGTTTACTCCACAGAAGCGCAATATCTGCATCATAAACATTTGCA
Organism: Deltaproteobacteria bacterium; assembly: GCA_029860075.1. Lineage (NCBI taxonomy): Bacteria > Pseudomonadati > Myxococcota > Myxococcia > Deltaproteobacteria bacterium. Next base: position 14,874 of record JAOUBX010000089.1, read on the forward strand.
TGTATTAACTCAGGTGTTGATGGTGGAGTATTATCAACCGTTACTCTAACAAATGAATCATCAATATTACCAATAATATCTTCCGTTTCAAGCTTCAGTGTATATACACCATCGCTGTAACCTGAAGTATCCCATTCCATAAGGACACCATAGGGAACAGGCAACGGAGAAGATCTTAACATATTCCATGTGGATGGACTAGTACCGCTACCAATAAAAATTCTATATTGAGAAAAGTCACTTGCACTATATGCAGTTCCCTTAATCTCGACAAGCTCCTTTACAAAAGCGTTATCAGAAGGGAAAACAATCTTTGCTTTTGGGCCTTCCCAATTAATTTCAAACTGGGCCGTATTGGAAAGTTCACTTTCCCAACCTGCATGATCAACAGCCTTGATACCATAAATATAAGTTCCATCGATAATATTTTCATCGAGGAAGGAAATGTCCGTTATAATTTCACTATTTATTAGATCGTCATTTCTGTAAATATTGTACCCGGCAAGGTCAGGCTCAACATTCTCCGTCCAGCTCAATTGTACCGCATCTGCATTTATTAGGTTTGCAGACATAATTGGCGATGCAGGAGGTTCAGTATCTATTTTAATGTTTACTTTATTTTCCTGTATATTTCCGGCCATATCTCCAGCCGTCAACCTGATACAATACTCTCCATTTGAAGGAAGAGTATTCCATGAAAAAAGAAGATCATCCGAAATTGAAGAAGAGTCCGACTTAAGATACTTCCATGAAAAGGCTGCATTACAATGGCCTGGTGCGTACTCTAGAGTATATTTATCCAGGTTCTCGTCAAAAGCGCTGCCTTTAATATCTATAGGCCCTTTTACATAGTTTCCATCTTGCGGTGATAAAATAGATACATTGGGAGGGCTGTTATCTACAAATATCCCTACCGAAATATCATTTTCCAGACCCGCTTTATCTTTTGCATAAAGGGAAAGAGTGTATCTTCCGTCAGACAAGTCATTGTTTCCGGAAATAAGCCAATTATAGAGATTCTGGCTTTGGGGTAAGGTGGTTCCACTGGTCAATTCTACCCACTGCGATGGATTAGCCCCAGAGCCATATCTGAGAATATAACTTTCAATATTATTCTCTGATATTACAGCTGATATATTTATAGTATTTTTCTCTAACCCAAAACTTTCTCCCTCAACAGGATTAATAAACGCTATCTCGGGTTTAGTCCTGTCTACAATAAAGCTTCTTTTAATTTCAGAAACATTACCAGCATGGTCTCTGGCAAAAACAGTTAAAATATAATTACCTTCATCGAGTTTTTTCAGAATGCCGAATTCATGATTAATGATTGAACTTTCACCACTTTCAACAGGTATATCGCCAGACGCACCTGTATAATAAACCCTGTATTCAGACAGGTTTAGATCACCCACTGTGCCAACAACTGAAATATCATTCGAGAAAAATGTATTACTTTCAGGTTGAATGATCTCAATTGTCGGAGCCGTAGTGTCGACAAAAGCTGTTATCTTCTCAGACTGTGTAATATTTCTGTCAGTAAGCAGCTCCGCTTTCAAAATTATCGTATAACTTCCATCACCTACAGAAACACCGGAACTATCATCTCCATACCATTTAAGGTAATGGACTCCCACTGAACCAGAAATATTCTGAAAGGTTTTTCTAAGACTGCCGCTGGAATCATAAATGTTGATATGGACATCAGCTATTTCCTTCAATTCATACATCATATCCAGGGTATCAAATTGATGATCTTCATTAGGCGACAAAAAGACTTGTGTTGTATCAAATCTCTTAACAATATTCGCTCTGCCATCCAGATTTAGCTTGACGCGTTTCTCACTTTTATTTTCATAACGGTCTTTCGCCACAACTTTAATCGTCCATATACCCTCAAGACCATAACTATCCCACCTTCCAAGAACGCCGTTAGTTTCAGGCTTTGCGCCCGATGATACATTAATCCAGCTTGACGGCTCTTCACCCTCCCCTGCCAGAACCGAATAACTTGTCAAATTGACATCCGTTACCGTACCCACAATTTCAACAATATTGCCGGGCACCTCCCCTTCCTGTGGAGAAGATACTAGAACCAGAGGCGGCGTATGATCGACTTCAACCTTAATCCATTGCTCAGTCGTATTATTACATGTGTCTGTACCCTCTACGGTGATGGCATATGTACCATCATCTACAATAGTTGGTGAAGGGCCAATGCCTGCCCAGCTAAATCCCGACGTGCCCCCGGAATGTTGCACACCCGAAAGCAATAAGCTTAGCGGTGGACCAGCAGGGAGCTGATCAGATTCTTTGTCAGGAAGACTGTATAATTTGGAAGTAATAGATGCGTACTCATCTGTAGCATATGTTATATTTGTCTTATCAAAGAAACCGTCGTTATTAGGTGAAATGCCCTTATTATCAATACTAAGATTCTTTATCTGTGTGGGACCATTAATGTTTAAAGAAGTTGAGTAGCATCCCATATTACCAGCAGCATCAAAAACTTTAAGCTGGAGCCCA
>JAOUBX010000090.1 GCA_029860075.1 Deltaproteobacteria bacterium
GACAATATTGAGGATGTAACAATTAAAGTTACCGGCTTATTAGCAGAGGCTTAGCCGATGTAGTTTTTATGGTAAAAGTGCTTAACTTAGTGCCATTCGGGATGGTTCTCTTTTTTTAGTCCAGGTTTGAAAAAAGTAGTAAGAAAACAGGGGAGATTGAGAAAAGTGCGGTAAAAGAGAACCGTTATCCCACTGTCGTTTCTTGCCGCATAAGGGACCGATTTATAAAGAGGTGAAAATGAAACACCTCTCACCTCCCCCTCGGCGTCAGGCCAAACATAAGGGAGCTCTTTACCCTGAGTAATAATACCGGAAAGAGGAGGAGCGGAAAAACCGGTGGGCAGCCCCTTTGCTTGTCAACGATAAAGAATTGATCCCCTTTACCTCAGAAGAAACAATGGCTTCAATTTTTTTGACGTCTTTAAGCAGGGCCGAACCCGCCCCCGGTCCCACCACCTTTTTAACAGGGCAACCCATATTGATATCGATAATATCGGCCCCCACTTCTTCCACGATGGCTGCCGCCTCACCCATACTTTCAGGTTCAGCGCCAAAAAGCTGCACCGACACAGGTCTCTCTTCATCTCTGATCTGGAGAAGCTCCCTCGTTCTGGCCCCTCCCATGACAAGCCCCTTGGCGCTTACCATCTCGCTAACGACAAGACCGCAACCCTCGCCTGCCACCATGAGCCGGAAAGGAAGGTCCGTTACACCCGCCATGGGCGCAAGGATGAGATTATTCTTTAGTTTTACATTTCCTATCTTCATAAATCTGCCTAAGTTTTAGGCGTTTTAGCATAAACGCTTGCTATTGCAAGGGCTAATAATGATTTTTCAGCTAAAAAAATTATAGGTTCTATAAATGGAAAGGACTGTAGGGATTGCTATATTACTAGTTGTATGCTTCGTGCATATCTGAAAAAGTACGGTATAATTATAGCGTCACAGCCAAATCATTAAGAGTATGGAAAAAGCATATTTAATAACAATGAGCCTGCTCATCTTTCACCAGATAGATGCAGCTTACTGGAAAGAGTGGGAGATGTTCCATCTGCCAGGTGGTGTACAAGGTTATTTAGTCTTTAACATCATAGCCATACCCGTTCTTTTGAATGGGTATAAACATGCAATAAACAAAACTGAGAGTGCAAAGATTTATTCCTATCTTTGCGGCAGCTTAGGTTTACTTACATTCCTGATTCATGCCGCTTTCACAGCTTTTGGTGCAAGGCAGTTTGATCTGCCTCTATCAATATTAATTATTGTTTTATGCTTCCTGTCAGGAGCTTGGCAATTAATTCTAATCAGACGGTCTGCTACTTAGAATGATCCCTTAAAAATAAAGCCAAATTGCCGTGAACAACAGCAAAGTAATCTTTGTGGAGTCTTATGAAAGCGATTGTATTTACAAAGTACGGATCACCTGATTTTTTTGAACTAAAGGAAGTAGAAAAACCCTCACCCGGGAATAATGAAGTCTTGGTGAAAGTTTTTGCGGCCTCTATAAATTCATGGGACTGGGAAATTCTGATAGGCAAGCCCTTCGTGAACCGCATAATGGCCGGGCTTCTAAAACCAAAAAGAATAAAGATACTCGGATGTGACATAGCCGGGCGGATTGAATCGGTTGGTAAAAATGTAAAGCAGTTTCAGCCTGGTGACGAAGTGTTTGGTGACTTATCCAGGTCTGGTTGGGGCGGTTTTGCCGAGTATGTATCTGCCCGTGAAAAAGCATTGACGCTCAAACCAGCCGGTATGACCTTCGAGCAGGCAGCGGCCCTACCTCAGGCAGCACTCCTCGCCCTGCAGGGTCTTAAGCATAAGGGAAAGGTTCAGCCTCGACAAAAGGTCTTGATTAATGGCGCCGGTGGCGGTGCAGGAACCTTTGCAATTCAGATTGCCAAATCCTTCGGGGCTGAGGTAACCGGTGTGGACAGCACGGGGAAACTGGAGATAATGCGCTCTCTTGGTGCAGACCAGGTCGTTGATTACAGGCAAGAAGATTTTACCCAAAAGGGGCAATGCTATGACCTGATCGTTGATATGATGGCAACTCATTCGATTTCCGATTACAAGCGTTCATTGAGTCCCGGAGGGAAATTTGTCATGGTTGGAGGTTCATCGGCTCTGGTGAACAAACTTATGTTCCTGGGGCCATGGATTTCAATAACCGTGGGCAAGAAATTAGGCCTCCTCTTGCATAAAGCAAACAAGGGCCTGGCTGAGTTGAAAGAACTTTTTGAAGCAGGCAAAGTTACCCCTGTTATAGACAGACGTTACCCTTTAAGTGAGGTCCCTGAAGCGATGCGCTATTTTGGATCAGGAAAGGTTGTAGGAAAATTGGTCATCACTGTGGAACACAAGGACAAAACTTGAAAAAGGCCCTGGCCCATAAATATGGCGTCGAATTCTTCACAGCAACGGCAAGGAAGGCAAAATGAAAACAATTGTATTTGCAGTAGCGGGATATAATCTTGCTGAAACAGGCAGGCATATTGAGATTGCAAAAGCTTGTAAGGGCCTCTTCAATACTGTTTTCATAAGCTATGGCGGCAGCTTTGAGGGTTTAATTGAAGAAGAAGGCTTTACACTCAAAAAGATGGAGCCACGTTTAACGGAAAAGCAATTGCAGCATGTGAGAAAAGCGCTCAGTGGAGAAACTCTAAATACGGTTGGTTATTTCACAGCCAAGGAAATGGAGCCAAGGATTGAAAAGGAAATAAAACTATTTAAGGAAATCAATCCTGCTTGTGTTCTAACCGGATGGTGCCAGAGTGCCATGATTTCAGCAAGGGCCGCGGGAGTGCCTTTTATTAACGTTCTTCATTCTACCAGCATAAGGGAATATTATGAAGCAGGTCTTCAAAGCTGGCCTGACCGGACCCTCTTCCCTATCTTTCAGCGTTTCTTTTCTGAAGAACAACTTAACAGGTTTACGAGTAAGCTTGTCCTAAAGATGAAACTGCCTGCAAAGTCCTTCAATGTTTTAGCCGGGAAATTCGGATTAAAAGAATTTAAGAATTTTATAGAAGTTTTAGAGGGGGATTATACCCTTCTGGCCGATATTCCTGAATGGGTCGGGTTTTCTAAAGTTCGTCCCAAGATTCATTATATCGGTCCGCTGCCGCTCAGGTTAAATAGAGAGATTCCCCGGGAAATAATCAATATCCCCAAAGATAAGCCCATTGTTTATTTCGCCATGGGAAGCTCCGGCAAAAAAAGACTTATTGCAGATATAATAGAAGGATTCAGGGATAAACCTTACCGTGTCATTGCGCCGGTTGAATCACATATAAAAGAAATGGATGTCCAAATCCCGGATAACGTAATAGTCACCGGCTTTTTGCCCGCCCATAGGGTTAACCCAATGGCAGATATATCGGTTATACATGGCGGCCAGAATACGGTTATGAACGCCTGCCTGTCAGGAACTCCCATAGTCGGTATAGGAATGCATCCTGAACAACAAGCCAACCTCGATGCATGCGTAAGAAAAGGATTTGCCGTTCGCTTAAACAAGAAAAGAGTCACCACCTCAGCTATATTTGAAGCAATTGACAAACTGCTTCACGATGATAGAGCTAAAGAAGAAGTAATAAAATTTCAGCAGGAGCTTGTAAAATGGGATGGCCCGGCTAATGCTGCAAAGTTCCTTCACGAGACTTTTGGATAATAAAAAACAAGCTTACAATAGAGGAGGGCAAGTATGAATATGCTCAAGAGAAAAGGACTCGCCTTCTGGGTGCTGCAAGGCCCCGGCTGGCTTCTACTTATCTATCTGGTTATTGCTCAGGGTATGGCCGCATTCAGCTATGACCTGGGTGTGGCGATGGGTACTCAGGAATCGGCAGAGACAATCACTGAAGTGGGCGCGGCCTTTTGGTATGGTTTTGCGCTGGGGGACCTATTAATCTACATCCCCATTTTAATTGCAGGACTCATCGGCCATATACTGGGTAAGCAATGGGGCAACATTGGGCTTGCCGCAGCACTGGGGATTACCATTTATTGGCCCATAGTCTGCCTTGCAGCAATGGTCGATGCACGAGACGCCGCCGGATGGCACCTCACCAGCGAGATCGAGTATTGGGTTGTATGTCTTTTGATCGCAGCCTGGGGAGCATGGGCTCTCATATACCTCCTGAAAGAGTCCTCACATGCTTGAATATATTCCAACTCAAATCTGGCTGAAGGAATATCCCATCCGTTATGCGGGAACAAGGTTTAACTCCCGTATGACTCTAATCCGCCTGCAAAGCGGCGCTTTGATGCTCCACTCTCCCTGTGAAATCGATGCATCGACAAAGGCTGAAATCGAGACACTGGGCAAGGTCGAATTTATTATCGCCCCCGGTTCATATCACTATTTCCATGTTGCCTCGGCGCAAGCTGCCTTTCCCGAAGCTGCAACCTTTATCTGCCCCGGTGTTGAGAAAAAAAGACGGGAACTTCATTTTGACGGGATACTGGGTGACCAAAGCGATCCGAGATGGAAGGAGGATTTTGAGCAGGTTCTCGTCCGGGGGAATAAATATATTTGGGAAGTTGCTTTTTATCATATCCCCAGCAAAACGCTCATTCTCGTCGATGTGCTTGAAAACATTACAGACAAAACAGAGGGAATAAACTGGCTATTAAAGTTCTGGTGGAAAGTGGTATTCCGCATGTGGAACAATCCCAAACCGGCACCCGAATATCAGCTGGGATGGAAAGATAAAAAAGCGGCAGGGGAATCGCTCAGGCAAATCCTCGATTGGGATTTCAAGAGAATTATTCTTGCTCATGGTGATCTTGTTGAAGAGAATGCTAAGGGAATGCTGATTGCTGCGTGGAAAGGTCTATTAAGGAGCCATGTAGCTAAGACCACACAGGAGCAGTCAGAAAAACACATAGCATAGTAAAATAAGAGTCTTTATTATTCCAATCCTGCAATATTTCTGATTCGCTCAATCAGTAAGGGCAGGCGTGCCTGCCCTGCCGCATCTGGTGGCAGGTGACCCGGCAGGGCATGGAGAAAATCAGGGATATTCAATAAAACAGAAAAGTTCTCTTTCAGGTAGTCCCTCAACTCATTATCATCTTGGAGAATCTCTCCAATTAATTCCCTACGCCCATCAATAAGTGAAACAATATCCTCCATATCATGGCTCGCCATATAGTCACCCCCGCCTCTGCCGTAAAAGGCCTCCAGTTTGGTAGCCAAAAAGTAAGGGGCCGTTACAAGCCTGATTGTATGGCCCGAGGGGAGCGTTCTCTCCGCTGATTTCTCAATGGCGGGACCGTACCAGCGGTTGCTGAATCCAAGGATTCCGGCATCTGTGGGCATGACGTCCAGTAAAATTCCCCCCGAAATCCACCTGCAAAGAGGCGCATCCTCAGAGGTATCCTCCAAAAAACCTCTTTCTCTCAACTTTGCACACAATCTGTAATAATCATTCCTGGAGGTAAGCTCCGTAATGACATCCACGTCTCTTGTAAAACGGGCTTGTGCCGAGGCAGGGTCTGTAACAAGTAGAGGTGTTGCACAACCGCCAAGAAATACCATATCGGCAACTATTGGCCCCAACTGTTTAACAGCCAATAAAAGAATTTCCAGGTTGGGATTACTGCTGCCTGTCATACCTCTTTGAGCCTCTTTTCCAGTTCCTTGACGGCAATCTCTCTCTCCCTTGCTCTGCCACCCCTAATACCGTCAACAAGCACAAGCAATTCATAGAGTGCCCTGTCGTTTCTTGCCGCATAGGGGACTGATTTATAAAGAGGTGAAAAAGAAACACCTCTCACCTCCCCCTCGGCGTCGGGCCAAACATAAGGGAGCTCTTCACCCTGGGTAATAATCCCGGAAAGAGGGGGTGCAGAAAAACCGGTGGGCAGCCCCCTTGTAAGCTCACCCAAATCAGGAATAAAAACATAGGCAATACCGTGACAGAGAAACTCAAGCAAAGCCTGTGTAGCGGGTAAAAACTGTTCATCAATTCTCACAAGCAGTTTTGCAGAGATAAGTCGCTTTATTCCTGCATGAACCTCAGCAGGGCTCATGCCGACCTGAAGAGCAAGTGAGGCATAGGACCATGCCCTGCTCTTCTCTTTTCCCATAGCAACGATCTTCAATACAACAATGATGTCCTGTGGTTTTAAGACCATACTGGCCACCTATCTCCTGTTCGTTATTTGCGATTCGCGAATAGAATACACCGTTTTTTTGTTTTATGTCAACCTTTTTTGTGGGGAGGATCTTTATCTTTCCCTCCCTTCCAAGGGTCTTGATGCCCCTTGAGGGTAGAGGGTTGCAGTAGAAATGGGGTTTAACAGGTTAAAAGCAGGCAATTGAGTAGAGAAGCCGTCGCATAAGAAGGTACTATTAAGCTACCGGCACCCGAATATCAGCTGGGATGGAAAGATAAAAAAGCGGCAGGGGAATCACTCAGGCGAATTCTCGATTGGCATTTCAAGAGAATTATTCTTGCTCATGGTGAACTGGTTGAAGAGAATGTTAAGGAAACACTTATTGCTGCGTGGAAAGGAGTACTGGGGAATTCCAGTATATCGTAGATATACTCTTAACCAATTGATTATTTACACTCCCTCAATTTCTTTCATTTATTATTTTTTTTGCCCATACAGGAGGTGGATTGATAAGCCATTTACAATTTCCCCTCCTCACAATGGCTACTTGCCGGAATGGATTGTCTTTTGAGGAGTTATCCAGCAGGCGTGCCTCATCGGACAAGGGCAATGCTAAGGAAACATTTTTCATTGTCCCTGGTATACGACTATGTATTTTTGCAACAGGCACGCTATGCCCTCCACTTTTAACACGCTGATAAACTCTTGCTTCATTCAAGATTGAAGTTTCGAGATGTATATAGACAAGAATGATTTCATACCCAAAAGATTTTGCTTTGGCAAGGAAGTCTACTTTCGACGGGTGGGAAAAAACCGTTTCAAAACAAAATGAAACCCCCTGTTTGATAAGGTCTTTGCGAATCTCGCCAGCTATATTTGCTGCTTCATAGCTCGCTTTTTCCTGGTTATTCGGGTTTATTATTCCGGCAATCACATCGGCATTGACAAGCTTAATCCCTCCGGGCGCCAGAAAGTTTTCATAAAATGTTGTTTTACCTGAACCATTTCCCCCTGCCAGCACCCATAACCGTTTTGAATCGGTCATTTCCGGGACTCAAACTTTCCATCATGAAATTGGCCGGTTTGTCTTTCACCGGTCATTAAATTAACCTTGTCAAGAAGTCCCGGTTTTGTTTTGCTTGCTTCAAAGTATATTGATGAAGCGGTTACCATATTAGATAGTTCTCCGCTTTTCCGTTTTTCCTCCAGAGAGTTAAAAACTTCTTGCGAGTCTATAGGTTTTGACTCCACCGATTCGACTTTAAGCTTCATGAATCCCTGGATTATTTCATAAGCCTCTTTCAGGTCTACGACAGATTCAATGGCTTTTCCCAGTTCTGCCCAATATTCGATTTGCTTGGGGGCCGATCTTTTATTTATACCTCCTTCTCTTTTTGCGATTTCAACCAATTCTGAATCTAATCTTATAGGGGTGGAAGCAGTGCTCTTCATTCTTTCCTCCTTTTAAAGGGCTCTATTTCTAACTGCATTGTAGCAAATCACTACAAGAGTGTCAAATTGTAGCACTGGTGTTTAATGTAAGAAAAGTAACACTTGTTGGTTCATGGAAGGCTCTGGTGGAAATCTAAGAAGTGAGAAATAGTTGATTATATTTTAATAGGTCGCTGACCCTATTTTGTCTATACCCCTCAAAGGGGGGCTGATAGTGGGTTTACCCCGTTAGAGGAGGAGTCCTCTAATGGGGGGAAGGGATGTATTGACGATCTCAGGAAGAGATGAAGCTTTAAGATTTTTATGCCTGCCGGCTCTGTTATGTTTTAAAGAGAACCCTTTTTTCCTAATTACTGAGGTAGCCTGAAAAACTAGCTCCTTTTCTCTTCACGGCTTTTCAGTGGAAACCTCTTGTCGATAATTTCAATTTTTTTATTTATCAGTTCCGCTATCTTTATTATCGCTTTCCCCAAACCTGATAAAGCATCGATAGAAATTTCGATATTCATGCCTTTATGGTAGGGGCCGTTTTGACCAGTTATGTCGCTATAAAGCGTCAACTGCTCCCCCAGGGCTTTGATTATAGACAGGTCTTCTCCCAAGATGAAGTAATCAGTTAAATCAAAGGCACTCTCCCCTTTTTCGAATTCTTCCAGTATTTCTTTAAACTCTTTCATTTTTATCCCCCTCGCTTTTTTAGATTAAGGGAATCTCTAAAACTCTGTCATGCCGGACTTGATCCGGTATCCAGGGATCTAATATAATTGGATGCCCAATCAAGTTGAGCATGACTGATTATTAGAGATAGCCGTGTTAGGGAATTGCATTCCCCACTTCTGAGCCGAATTAAACAAGAGACCTGTCATTTCGACTCGGAGATCTCTGATCGGAGAACTCTGTCCGGAGGTCTCTGAGAGGTACGAGGAGAAATCCTTGTCTCGAATGCAGTGAGTGATCTTAAGGATTTCTCCTTTTACCCCAAGGGCACTTGTCACTTCCGTTTGGGCGTACTTGAAATGACAGATGACTGCAAGTTCCTAACCGGACAACAGGTCGAGATACCCTTAATGTTTACAAGCTCAACATTTTGAACGTTTTTATCCGTTGACCCCAAGACTGCTCTGGGATAGAATCAAAAAAGTTTATCTTTTTTAAAAACACTTCCCCTTCATCCTGAGCTGTGAGCTTGTCGAAGAGTCGAAGTACCAATTCAACAGGCTAGCTACAGGGTTAAGGGATAAACTTTAAATACCATAATGACGAATACGTCATGATAAGTCAAGCTAAATAATGTATTCGTCATTCAATTAGGGAAGACAATGGGAAAATCTTTTAAAGACAGAATATTAGATGAAATTGGTGATCAGAAACCCACACCCTGGGGGCTGTCAATAGGCTTGAATGAAGGAGCAATTAACAGGATTTTCAAGCAGAATGTTATTCCAAGAGCTGAACACTTAATGACCATATCAAAAGCCTTAGGCGTTTCTGTCAACTGGCTTCTAACGGGAGAGGAGCTTTATTCAAATAGAATTATTGACGGCAGCGAAATCTCAGCGACCAACAAAAAGCTAATAGACCTCTTCAATGTCTTGCCACCAGACAGCATAGAGGGCCTTGTGAGTATCCTCGACTCATACGTGGGCGCTCTGAAAGATGAAGAGGCCCGGAAGGCTTTTGACAGTTTTAAGAAAAGTTTCAAAAAGGAAATTAAAAAAACAGGTTGAAGGTTTTTTTTGGTTACTGTGCAACTGTTATAGGCTTGGAGATAATGGACAGTACAACTTACCCACACAAAAACCAGGCTTCAACGTTTTTGGAAGGTCAAATTAAGAACAAATCGGATTTTATGCGGTATGTGGTTTTCATCAGTAGTTAGCTGATTGGATTTTAAAAGGTTTGGAGACTAACTACTCCGCGTGGGCAAAAGAAACCTGCCCACCCTAAACTGATGATCCTCAGGGTAGGCCTTTTCAAATTCCTCATGCCATTTCTTCATCCCTTCTTTATCAATCCATTGTTTATTTGTTCCTCCCTTTGTTAGATGTTTATAGAATTTGCTTTCCATGGTTAAAAGCATAAAGTATGAACCAATAGTCAGGTTAAGGATTTAATTTCATTATTGCAAAGAAGGGTTTAGGGGTATAGAATGGGCCAAACGTCGGGGTGGTGCCTACTTAACATCAATGAGCGAATTTTCAAAGCCCGCACCGGCAAAACGGTGACGGGCTTTTTTGTTTATAAACTGGGATTGAAAGAATAAAGAGAACTGTCCCGAATGGCACTAAGTTAAGCACTTTTACCATAAAAACTACATCGGCTAAGCCCCTGCTATTAAGCCGGTAACTTTAATTGTTGCATCCTCAATATTGTCATTCCCGCATTGTTTTAGCGGGAATCCGGTTTTTAATTGTTATAGATACCCGATAAGAGCCTTCGGGTATGACACATGTTTAATTGGTTAACAGTCAGGGACAAGCTATTAATAGCGCATGATAAACACCCTTAACTTAGTGCCATTCAGAACTGTCCCCTTAAATTCTCGTTTGGATTATTTCATCTGGAATTTCAAATTTCGCCAACTGTTCTCCTATTGCTATATTTATTTAGCACTCTAACACTCAAATCAGCCGATGCTATTAGCGGTTGGCTGTATTTTGTTGTGCTGGCTTTGTATAATTTTGAAAATAATGAATAAGCCTATTTGCTTGTTTTGCAAAATACGTTGCTTGATCTATTGAAATGGCGCTATCAGGCTCATGTGTAGCTATATTTCTAATTTTCCTTAATTCATGAAAAATCTTCATGCCTTTTGAGTTAAGAATGTGACTGTTATCTAAAAATCTATTTATTTCTAATGGGCTATCATTTTTCAATGGAACATCCTTGTATTGTGTGTCACGAAGGTTTTTAGCTGTACTTATTACCTTGATCCAGTATTCAATAATTACTGTCCTTGGAGAGCTTTCCAACTTGTTAATTGTTGGTTCAAAATTATCGGTTTCAGGTCCAAACACATCTTCTGAAACTTCTTCGATTTCTGTAGCACTCTTTTCGAACTCAAGCTCAAAATCGCCGGATTTTAGTTTACTTAGGCTCTCCAATAGTGAAGAAAATGAGTCTTTAAACTTAAAAGCAATCAAAATCAAAACCAATGGCCAAGCCAAGGACTCAACTAGTTTTGATATGAATTCCATCCAACTCATTTATCTTACCCTATAGCGATAACGCACAAACCACCGAAGACACAAAGTGGCGTAAGGAACGAGCGTAGCTTTTTGTCGTTCGAGTACATCTGCCTTTTTAAGTGTTTTTGAATTCTCAATTTATTTTAAAACTTTATTAATACTTTCAATCAGGTTTTTCCATTGTTCCTGTTCATCTTTCACTAAATCTTTTGCTGCGTGACTTCTAGTCCAACGGACATAGGCTTTTGCTAATTTGTACTTTGAGAAATCCTTGACTTTATCCGAAAACAAATCAACTATTGGGCGGCTGGACTGCTTCTTGGCCTCGCTTGAGGTGTCAACACCGAATTCTTCTTTTACAATTTTTATAAGTGTTTCTCTGAGAAGGTCTTCAATCTCAGACCTTGCAATTCCATCACAAAAGTCTTTAGTTCTTAAAATATTCTTGTTACTTAAGGTGTGGATAAGGTTTTCTTGTTGGGCTGCCTGATCACCAGCCGCATCAGAATCTAGCAAGGCCGCAACTTTAAGATTGTGAGCATATAAAATAGTGGCATAATAAACTACCTTCCCAGCAGTATTGGCGAAGACTAAAGAAATCTTTTTATTTAAATTAGCTATTTCCCCTTCTCTTAATATTGCTGCAGTAGCCTCAATGTACCAGTAGTCGGTAATTCCTTCTAATATTAAATTTCTTTCTTGAGAGAATAAACTGCTGGCAAGGTCATACCCAAGTGCTTCCTGCAATGGAAGTAATCCAGCCGGATCACTTGACGAAATTGTAGTATGCACGTCAGTCCCATCGGCTCGATTTTTCATTTCGACTACTCGTACAATATCTAATTCATCAGGCCCTACAAGAAAAGGAGAGTGTGTGGTGAAAAGTGTCTGGTTTTTATCTGAAAGTCTCGTAATTGTTTTTCTGAAATCTCGCTGTTTAAGACCGTGTAAACTCATTCCAGGTTCATCCAACAATAATAGTGCATTTTCGTGTTTATCCATTGCCTCGGAAAAAAACACTACAAAGAAAGACACAAGCCACTGAAACCCTTCTGACCTTTGATCTAACTCAATATCAACACCTAGATCATCTTCAACTACAACTTTTAAATATTGTCCATCTACAACAACTTTAAGTTTATCAGCTTCTGGTCTTTCGGGGTTAGGCAACCAAACAGAACGAATCTCATCGGTGAGTCTGACACTAGCAGCATTAAGTTGATAACTTCTTGTGTCCAAGTTGTCTTTATACGTCTGTAAAGCTGTATGATCATTTAGGTCAGGGCTTTTTGTATTTCCCAAATCCGCAAGTTGCCTAGCAGTAAACCCAAGCAGTTTTAGTAAGCACAAATTCCCATAGTCATAATACTTATCGTCAAGTATATTCTGTTCTACTCTTTGTGCAAGGTGCTCTAAATGTATTGATGGCTTAACCCTAAAGTAATTGTTAAAAAGAATGAATACTGGCATTCTATTTTCTAACGTTTTAAGTACTTCCTCATACTTTGAATTAAACTGAACCTTCTCTAATAAGTCAGAATATCTTGCGTCCTCCTTCTCGTTTCCCTCCTCTACAAATTCGTAGTTATTTTCCAACAATTCCTTTAAAGACTCAGCAGCAGCTCCAGAAATCTTTCTATACTCAGACCAATCGGTTGTAAGCAATTTGAATGATTCACTTGGCTTTGTGGCTTCATCGTCTGATTCATCAGGTTTAAATTGTTTATCCATGTGTGAAATCATTCTCAAAAAATCTTTTTTTATACTATTAAAGAGAATTTGGGGGGGGGCATCAATCAGTGCATGGTATCTCTCGTTATCATAATTTCTTTCATATTTGTATTTACAACCATGAAATTCTTCAGGAATCAGTTCTTTGTCTTCATCTTCTAAATCAAAAAAACCTGTTGCTACAGTTACGTCTTCTGGAGCGACTTTACCAGTAGTAATATCCTTATACTTTGATCGAGGATAATCTCTAAGGACATCAAATCCATCAATATCTTCGGGTTTTTTCAACTGTTGTAAAGCTTTAAGCAATACAGTTTTTCCTGCTTCATTTGGTCCGACTAAAATTGTTTTTAAATTTTCAACTTCAAATTCACCAGAATCTATTATGCTTCGATAGTTTTGAACTCTTGCTTTTGTTAGTCTCATTTTTTATGTCCTATTAAAATAATTAAAAAGGTCAACAACGGCAGTTTAAAGCGCTAGCCCCGGTTCAAAACAAAAAAGCCCATTCCGGCGTTTTGCCGGTACGGGCTTTCAAATTCTTTAGCTCCCCCTTTGTAGTTCCTAATCATAACCTCTAAATTCCCCCATTAGAACCAGTCTTTTCCCGCAGAGCGTGAGGCTCTAACGGGGTAAACCCCTTTTTCAAAGGACAACTCTATAACACATCCCCCCAGAGATTCAAACACTTTTTTTCTTTTCAAGAGGTGGAGTGTTATTCTGGCATATTAGGGATTTTTATTGTATCACCCATGTGATTTCTTAATGGTGCTTCACATGCCCCAAAAAGTCTTTCAGTCTTTCAGATTGGGGGTTTTTCATCACTTCACCGGGTTTACCTTCCTCGATAATTCTGCCATCGTCCATAAAGATCAGTCTGCTGGCGACCTGGGCTGCAAAGCCCATTTCGTGGGTGACAACGACCATTGTCATACCGCTGTCTTTAGCAATGCTTTTCATAACATCGAGAACTTCACCGATCATTTCGGGGTCCAGGGCCGATGTCGGTTCATCAAAGAGAAGGATTTTGGGATTAACTGCCAGGGCCCTGGCGATGGCAACACGTTGCTGCTGTCCACCGGAAAGTTGTTCGGGAAGTTTGTTTTCAAATTCCGCCAAACCTACCCTGTCAAGCAGGTTTCTGGCAACATCCATCGCTTTGTCTTTATTCATTTTTCTCGCTTTGAGAGGGCCAAAAAGGACATTTTTTAGGGCCGTCATATGTGGGAAAAGATTGAATTGCTGAAAGACCATGCCCACCTCCAGCCGTATCTGGCGTATCCTTCCCTGCTCGGCAGGGATCCTGATATTATCAACGATGAGCTCCCCGGTCGTCATCATTTCCAGGCAGTTGATACAGCGAAGCAGCGTTGATTTCCCGGAGCCCGACGGCCCGATAATCACCACGACCTCACCCTCGTCGACAGAAAAATTAATGTTATGTAAAACTTCCTTATTCCCGAAGGATTTACAGACATTCTTCATTTCAATAATGTTTTTACTCATGCAAGACCTTTTTAGCCCAAATAATTCATAAATTACACGTGCCCTCGCTAGCCTCTTGATTCCACAAGGAATTTTTCTCAGTTGCCCGTAATCACCGATACGGGACGCCTTCGAAAAATCCCTTGTGAAAACAATATCCTGCACGATCATCACGCGAATTGATGAAATATCCGGGCTAGAATATTTTCATCTTTCTCTCGATAGTCCTTAATGCCGTGGCTATTACAGTTGTCATGATGAGGTACATGACGGCGACAGTCAGCCAGATTTCCAGTGCCCTGAAATTACTGGCCATAATTTCCTGGCCCTGCCTTGTCAATTCACCGACGCCAATGACAATAAAAAGAGAGGTGTCCTTAAGGCTGATGATAAACTGATTACCCAGGGGAGGGATCATTCTTCTGAAAGCGATGGGACCGATGACATGGACGATGAGATGAAAACGACTTATTCCCAGAGACATGCCGGCTTCCAGAAGTCCCTTGTTGACGGATATGACGGACCCACGGACGATCTCCGCAATGTAGGCCCCCGCATTGATGACAATTGTAATGACGGCGGCAGTCAAAGCTTCTATACGAAAGCGTTCCATGTCTGTGACAAGCCTGACCAGCATGGGAAAGGCAAAGTATAAAAACATGGCCTGAACAATAATGGGTGTGCCGCGTATCACTTCCACATAAAAGCCCGATAGGTACCTGATCAGGATAGTGATGGGAATAAAAATCCCATGAGGCTTTTCTCCAAGAGCGTTTGTGCCTGCTATACGCCCCAATCCGGCTAAAACACCGAAAACCATGCCACCGCTAATGCCGAGGATGGTGATGATCCACGTTAATTTGGCCCCTGCAAGAAGGGCCGGGAGTGAGTCGATAATAACTGAAAATTCAAAATCCATAGTTCACATGTAGCTACTTAGCGATATTGATTCCCCCTTTAATAAAGGGTTCTTTTTAATGCCCCCTGAGGGTAGGGTGAGGGGGATTTGAAGCTTGCAATTAGAAAATCCCCCTTGTTCCCCCTTTTTCTAAGGGGGAGACCTGAATAGATAAAGTGATGGTTTTAGCAAAGGTGCTTAAGGGGTGATGGATTTTGATTTATTCCGGTTCTGAATCAAACCATTTTCTGTAAAGAGCGGCGTAGGCACCATCCTCCATCATCTCTAAAAGCGCAACATTTACTTTATCACGCAAAGCACTCCCCTGGGGAAAGGCAATCCCGTATTGGGCTGCTTTCACATCAGGACCGACAGCCTTGACCCTGCCCTTACCGGCAGTCTTGATGTAATAAAGCACATTGGGAGTATCATGCACTGCCGCATCGGCACCGCCCGTTACAACTTCAAGGTAAGCCTGGTCAATATTTGGGAACTTGACTATTTTTTTGGTCCCCAGGGTTTCAACATATTCGACGGTTGCTGTTCCAAGTTTTACAGCAACAACTTTACCTTTCAGGTCAGCAGGTGATTTGATGTCTTTATTGCTTTTTAAAACCATGACCTTAAGACCGGCCCTGAAATAGGGATGAGAGAAGTCGATTTTCTTTTCCCGGGAAGATTTGATAAAAATCGCCGCCAGGGCAACATCAAGATTGCCCGTTATCAAGCCCGGTATGAGGCCATTGAAATCCATGGGCTTCAATTCATATTTAACACCGATGCGTTTTGCAATTTCTGCCCATAGTTCGATATCAAAGCCTGTGTATTTACCATCCTTGCCTTTGTATTCAAAGGGTACGAAAGCTGTGTCCGTACCGACATACAACTTGTCGGCAAAAGCAGGGTTGGACGTAAAAGTCATTATGCCCGCAAGAATTAATAGCGCCAGTTTTTTCATAATATTACCTCTCCTTTATTGTATCCACTCAGATCAGGACTATTTAAACCATATCTGAGTTAGAATAGCAAATTACAATTTGGAATCTAGTACTCCTTCAATGTAATAAATTGGGGTTCAGAGTTTCACAAATTGGTCAAGGCAAGGCGCAGTCCGAAGAGAATGGCTATTCCCTTTTCAAGGACTGCAACGCAGCATTGGCCGATTTGTGAAGCTCCCTTCGGGCCAGCCAGGAAACGGTCATCTGTGTTGTTGCACTCCCTTGAATTAACTACGGTTAGTCCAGCAGTCGTGCGCCTAACAGCTAACCGTTTCCTGGCTGGCTGAACCCTAACTTATTACATTGAATGAGTACTAGTGCGTTGGGGGAGTTGTTTTTTTGATGATTTTGGGGAGAGGTGAAGAGTATAGAGATAGGTGCTGATAACCTTATTTTCCCTTATATTTAATAGGTCGCTGTTGTCCCCAATTACTCTAACTTATCAGATGTACCCTGGTATTCGACGGTGTTCGTTTGCCATTTTAATATATTCAATTCTTGGCCGTTGATTTATATCAATTGGAAGATGGATTTTTTTTTCAAGAAATGAACTAAACTGTTTTAGCCCACCATCTAACTTCTTAAACTTTAACTCTTCTACTTTTTCTTTATTTAACTTCATGACAAAGTTTTCATCTAGGTAAATCAAGCAATTATCATATGCTCTGTGAAATGTTGGAGATAGCGCAATTCCATTTGTAATGTGATCACTACTATCGTCAGAAGGCACTGGCAAAATATGAGCCGCATCTAAAAGGCGTAATTGTGTTCTTGTTACTGCACACCGATTATCATAAGCGGCCAGTACTTTGCGGCTAAAATTAGCATCACGCGAATTTTTAATTACAGTTTCAACTACTTTTTTCCGATCTGAGGCGAGACTAGAAATATCTTGTGGTGGTATTACTTGTAACTCTACTGCTTTTGTAAGTATTTTCGTTAGTTTCATTTCCGCACCGTATAAGTGGAGGGCGTCAGCATTTAGACAATAACTTAAAAACTGATCAGGTCTTACTCCAATAGCTATTTCATCATTATCCTTTATTGTAAAAGATAACCCATGCTGCAATGCTGCATGGATTGCGGTAATGTCGATTTGTACAGAGGGTGAACCTGCTGTAAATGTGCTGTGCTTATTAAGGTCAAACCCAGCAAACATTCGTAAATCAGGATGGTAGCCCATTAGCACGGTCAATCCATCTGGGTTCTTTGGCAATGGAGAAGATACAGATGTCATTTGTATTCTGTATTCATCCGGTAAAGAAGGGC
>JAOUBX010000091.1 GCA_029860075.1 Deltaproteobacteria bacterium
ATAAAGGAGATGGGCTATTTCAAAGAGTTAAAAATCCATCTTATCCCCTACAGGGTCGTAACCCTGGGGGCAACTCAAAAAGAAGACATTAATGCCAGGCTCCCTTTTATCTTTGAAACGAGGGGCTTTGCCGAAAACTACACCCGCTACGCCCTCATATCAAGAAAAGACAAGAAGGAAATTCACGAAGGAGCCATACTGCTAAGAGGCGCCCAGGTCATAGAATATGAGGATCATCACTATCTGATCAGTGTGGTACAGGTCAATCATGGCCCTGAAGAGGTTGAACCCTATGCTAAAATCTATGTGGCGGAGATACATATTAGCCGGGTCTAGGAGTCTGTCGGACTTAGGGTAAAAGCGATTTTTTTGACTGGATGAACTGGATGAAGAGCAAAAAATCAAGAATCCCATGCATTTCTTTGTGCATCTTCCTGTCCCTTTTTCCCGGCGCTGCATTCGCTAAAGGAGCTGTTAAATGCCCTGATGATGCCAGGCAGAAGGAAGGGGAAACCTCCTTCGGGGGAGATTCCACCTTTTTCGTGGGCTGTATTGATAAGACGGGAGAACTGCATGGCCCTGCCATCTTCTGGAACGATAAGGGTGAAAAGATAATAGAAGCTTACTTTATCAACGGCAGCCAGGAGGGAAAGTGGACTTCATGGCATTCCAATGGCAATAAGAAAAGTGAAGGCAATTACCGGGATGGTCAATTTGAAGGCAAATGGCTCGAATGGCATGACAATGGGGTTCCGGCTGCGGAGATGACCTATAACGAGGGTTTGATCCAGGGGATTGTCAAAGTGTGGAATCGAGAGGGTAATCTTGAAAGGATTGACGAATATAAAAATGGAGTTAAGGTCGAAAGCACGCCGGCTCCATCTAAAAAACAGGGTACCAGGCAGGTAGAATAAGCAGCGGGTATTGCGGCGAAGAGGGTAGATTTATACTATTTTATTCTCCTGCCCTCAAGGAGAATAAAGCGCGAAAATCCAGACAAGAGCACAAAAACCCCCTTAAATTACAGCCTTAATCAAGGCCATTATCTTACACAATCACCTCAACAGACCTTATTAAGGCTGTTACACATTTCCACCTTGACACCACAACCCATCTAATCTACAATAGCCCTTATCAAGGCCTTTATTGTCTATAGTTAACACCAGCATACTTATTTGAGGCTATTATGGACTTTTACTCAATGACAGATAAGGGGATTGCGGCTGAAATTGGCGGCCGTATCAAATCGCTTCGCTTACGCAAGAACCTGACTCAACAGCAACTGTCGGAAGCAACTGCCTTATCGCTCAATACGATCAAGGCCCTTGAGGCGGGCAAAGGAAAGATACAATCACTCATCGCCATATTGCGGGAACTAGACGCGCTCCACCTGTTAGAGGAATTCATACCTGAACCTTTAGTCAGTCCCTTGCAACTGGCAAAGCGACAGGGCAAAAAACGCAAGAGAGCTTCCGGCAGGCACAGGAAAGATTCCTCTGATTCCGATGAGGGCTCACAATGGTAAAAAAGGTCGATACGGCGCTTGTCAAGCTATGGGGAGAGGTAGCAGGCGCCGTCTCATGGCTCGATGATCGTGCTTATAGCATCTTTGAATATGATCCCGCTTTTCTGAAAAAGGGCCTTCACATCTCTCCCCTGCATATGAGAATTGATGAGGCCGGTGAAGGTGATGGACTATTCTCATTCCCCCACTTAAACAAGGAAACTTTCCTTGGCCTGCCGGGCCTGCTTGCCGATACGCTTCCCGACAAATTCGGCAATGCCGTTATCGATGCATGGCTGGCGCGAAAGGGCCGGAATGCTGCCTCTTTCAGTCCCGTCGAACGCCTTTGCTATACAGGAAAGCGTGCCATGGGCGCCCTCGAATTTTCTCCACCGGTCAATGAGAAATTTGATCGCTCCGTACCCATTGAAGTGGCAGACCTCGTTGAACTGGTACAAAGCATTATGTCTCATCGATTAAACCTTAAGGCCGGTTTCGGAACTAACGACAAGGAAAATTCAGAAGCCATAAGCGATATTCTGCGCGTCGGCACCTCGGCAGGAGGCGCCCGCCCAAAAGCGGTCATTGCCATAAATGCAGAGGGTAAGGTCAGGTCCGGGCAGGCGGAAGCGCCCCGGGGTTATGACTGCTGGCTGCTGAAATTTGATGGCGTTACAGACCTTGAACTTGGCGAGCCGAAACATTACGGACGCATTGAATATGCCTACCATTTGATGGCAAAAGCCGCAGGCATTCACATGACAGAGTGCCGCCTCATGGAAGAGCATGGCAGAGCACATTTTCTTACCAGGCGTTTTGACCGCAAAGGCCCCAATAAAATACATATGCAGTCCCTCTGCGGTCTGGCTCATTTCGATTTTAACATGGCCGGAGCGTACAGCTATGAACAGGTCTTTTCCGTCATGCGGCAAATACGGCTCACAAAAGCAGAAGCAATACAACAATACAGGCGCATGATCTTCAATATCATTGCCCGCAACCAGGATGACCACACAAAAAACATCGCTTTTCTAATGGATCAAAAAGGTAAATGGAAACTCTCCCCTGCCTTTGACGTAACTTATTCCCATAACCCGGCGGGCAAGTGGACAAACCGGCATCAGATGACTGTCAACGGAAAGCGTGATAACTTTAAATCAGAAGACTTGCTGGTTGTCGGTGAATCAATAAGCCTGAACAAACCGAAAGAGATTATAGCAGAAGTGGCTCACTACGTCGAAAAATGGCCTGAATACGCTAAAGAGGCGGGACTAAAAAAAAGTATAACAAAAGATATCCAAAATAATCATCGAAGTGAATTGATAAGGCAATTTAAATTGTGACGCAGCAGCGTTAAAGCTGAAAACAGCCATTTAAAGGCACTTGCAATTTAATGGCGGCTAAATATATTCCTTTAATATGCAAGAAAACTATGAACATCTCTATTGAATACGGAACTGAAAAGATCGATTGGGTAGCATTGTGTGAGATATTCAGACTTGCGCCCCTTGGAACAGGTGAACCTGACAAGCTGAAAATAGTGGCTAAAAACAGCTTCACAGTTTGCTCCGCATTCGTTGATGGTAAGATTGCAGGTTTTGGCCGGGCTATTTCGGATGGACAATATCAATCAGCAATTTATGATGTCGTTGTATTGCCGAAATTTCAAAATCAGGGACTTGGCAAAAGCATCATGAATGCTCTCATTGAAAAATTACCAAAAAATTCGACTGTACTTATATTCGTTGCACCGGGAAAAGAGGATTTCTATCGCAAATTTGGTTTTGGTAATCTAAAAACAGGGATGGCCTTATTCTCAAACCCTGAGATGGCAAAAAACGAAGGGTATCTGGAATAACTGGAAATCGAGCCTGTCACCTGAGCGAAAGGAGTAATGACATAGGTATAGAGGAGTATTCGACGATGACATTTCACATGATTTACTTTATGACGCAATGGGATCAGATATAAAAATCTTAATTACCAATGTCTTAAATTAAAAATAACTGAGGGATCAAAAAAAGCTGAAGGACTCTACACATGCTAATATTCAGAAATGCAAATCTATTTACCATCATTTTTATTTGTTCCATTTTTGCTCTTTGCTTCATTCTGGATACAAAAAAAATACGTTCTGCCAAGGTTTATATTTTAATAATCGTCTCCCTTCTCACCATCCAATTAATTTCTTTTAATGTATGCACAGGATGTGTCTACTGGAAAAAGGACCTTTCAAATGTTGAAGAAAAACATATATTGGTTTTTTCCGAAATATTAGATCAATTTAAAAATGATATGGGCCGCTACCCCTTGACAGATGAAGGCTGGTCTGCCCTGATAACAAGCCCTGCCGGGATAAAACCTCATATTTGGAAAGGCCCTTATTTATCTGATATACCAAAGGACCACTGGAAAAATGAATTAGTTTATTCGAGTAAAGACGGAAAAAGTTTCAGCTTGTTCTCAAAAGGCGAAGATGGTCTGTCTGCCAGTAAGGGAAATGACCGGGATGACATTAATAGTTGGGACACTAAAAAACATTGGAAAAGCTATTATGTTGAAAAAGGAACTGAAAAAAAGTTTTACAGAGAAATTCTCTACCCCCTTGTCTGTGCCCTTAACCTGTTACTAATCGCTTATTTTATTATTCGTTTTATCATCTTCCTCCTTCAAAAAAACGATAAGAAGATTGGAGAAAAGAAGGTTTAATATGATATTATCCCTATAGCACATGACGACTGTAAGTCACAGGCACAGATCCTGAATATTGGGGCAGGCGATGAATGATAACTCGGAAAAGAGGTTACATGAAGTATTCTTTTATGGTCTTTATATGGACCCGCATATACTTCAACAACAGGGAGTGAAACCCGGAAATCCACGAATTGGAAAAGCGGACGACTTTGAACTGAGAATAGGGAAGAAGGCAACGCTCCTTCGTTCCGCCGGTAAATCAGCCTATGGTATGCTCTATTCGTTAACTCATTCAGAAATTAACGCTTTGTATTGGGGCGCAGGATTAACTGAATATGCGCCGGAAGCGATACTCGTCAAAGCCGGGGATGAGCACATTGCAGCGCTTTGCTGCAACCTGGTAATTCCACCGCAGGCAGGAGAGTCAAATGAGGACTATAAAGAGAGGTTAATAACAGCTATGAATAAGCTCGATGTACCTGTTAATATACCCTGATAAAGACTTTCATTTCGACGCACTCCACAGGATGCAAGTTTAACAGCGATATAAAAATAATAAGGAACAAAAATATTTGCCATGAAAATATTAAATGATCTTTTTGAAAAAAACAGAAAATGGGCAGAAAAGGTAAAAGCCTCTGATCCTGAGTTCTTCCTGAACATTTCAAAACAGCAAAAGCCTGAATATTTATGGATTGGCTGTTCCGACAGCCGCGTGGCGGCCAATCAAATTGTCGACCTTCTTCCCGGCAGGCTCTTTGTTCATCGTAATATTGCCAACGTCGTTGTCCATACGGACCTCAATTGCCTGTCCGTTATTCAATATGCAGTAGAAGTGTTAAAAATAAAACATATTATTGTTTGCGGACATTACGGCTGCGGCGGCATTCAGGCAGCCATGGAAAATAAAGAGCATGGCTTGATAGACCATTGGCTTCGTCATATTAAAGATGTCTATCGTTATCATGAGGAGAAATTTGACGCAGTTAATGATGAAAAAGAAAAAATGAACCTGCTCTGTGAACTTAATGTCATTGAACAGGTCGCCAATGTTTGTCACACGACTATTGTTCAAAATGCCTGGAGATCGGGGCAGGAACTGGCAGTACATGGATGGATATACAATATTGAAGACGGCATATTGAAAGATATGAATGTATGCAACAAGGGGCCTGATGACATATCCCAAACGCACAGATTGAAGTAGAACAGAGGGTTGCTGTACTCCACAGGGAGTGGAGTTTTTCCAACTTTTTGTACCTTTTCTAAGCGTGAAATAGCATGAAAATCCTTATCCTCATTGCCATAGCAGTCTTTGCCCTCTTTGCTTTTTACGGCTGCAAATCAGTTGTTAACAGGCTGGCTTTTTATCCCGACAAGACAGATATCATCCCCGGCAACAGGTTGCCGGAGAATGTAAAGGAAATCTTCATTGAAACGGAAGATAAACTAAGCATTCAGGCATACTTTATCCCCAATAAAAGTTCAGACAATATCCTCCTTTATTTTCACGGTAATGCAGGCAATATTTGCCACCGTCTGCCTGATCTCTTGCAGATAAACAGTTTTGGAATAAACGTGCTGGGCATCAGCTATCGCGGCTATGGAAAAAGCGAGGGTAAACCGAGCGAGGAAGGGATCTACATGGACGGCAGAGCAGCTTTGAAGTATGCAACTGAAAAGCTCGGTTTTGCTGAGGAAAATGTCATCCTCTTGGGCCGGTCCATTGGAACGGCGGCTGCAATCGAAACGGCCCTCAACAGAAACATAAAGGGATTGATCCTTGTAACGCCGCTGACAAGCGGTAAAGATGAAGCCAGAGCGGCCGGGGTCGGCTCCCTTTCATCACTTGCCGGCGCCTCCTTCAACAACATAGGCAAAATAGATCGTCTTTCCTGCCCTCTTCTCGTCATTCACGGTACAAATGATGACGTCATTCCCTTTGAAATGGGCAAAGCCCTTTTCAACAGGGCAAAAGGCGAAAAGAAATTTGTCAAAATTGAAGGCGCCGACCACAATAATATATCAAGTGAATACGGGGCGAAATATTGGCCGCCCATCGATGAGTTTATCAGAGGGCTTTGAGAGCAGCCGGCCTGCTGTTATACTTACATTCAAGGAAATTACTTCTCATCCTTGTTTATGCCATGCTGACTCTTGCAAAGAAGGATAGCCCAGCCCCTGGAAGAAAGAGGTAATACTCAAAGTGAGTGACATAAAAATTCTGCTTGTTGAAGAAGTATGGCGCACAATAGAAAGTGTAATGTCTGTTCTGTCAAGGACCAACTGCACTATTATAACAACAAGCTCCGGTAAAGAGGCCTTAAAAACTATCAGGAAAGAACATCCTCATCTAGTTGTGCTGGACTTTTCCATGCATGAAATACCCGGTGATGAAATATGTAAAAAATTAAAATCATCGTCTCATACGAAAAGCATACCTGTTATCATGCTGGGAATGCTTGGAAACGAAAAGGACAAGGCACGATGTTTTGCTGCAGGTTGTGATGAATTTATATTAAAACCTTTTGATCCATCGGAACTTATAAAGAAAATATTAAAATACCTCGATCTCGTCGTCAGAGAACATGAAAGAATTCCCCTTAATACAGCAGTCGACATTAGCATCAAAAGCAAAGGAACGCTCCTCAATATATCCGGTGGGGGCGTCTTTGTAAGAGGTGACAAACTTTTCCCTGTAGGAACTATTCTAAATTTGAAATTTACTTTGCCTGATTCAATGATTCCCCTAGAAGTAGAAGGTAAAGTTATAAGAGTAGTGAGAAAAGCAAAAGAAAGGCCGGCGATAAATGAGGGAATGGGAATAAAGTTTACCAACCTTTCAGTAACAGCGAAAAAAATAATCAGGGAATGGACAGAAGCTTCTTCTTCATTAAAAAATCATGATTTATCTCCTGTTGCAATTGAAAGAGAAGAGTCATGTTAATTAGCGCTCATATCTTTTTAACCCGGAAATAACAGTTGCCTGTTATTTCCGGCGGCAGCAGCAGAAAACCGGTGAGAAATGCAGGCTAATCACCGCAATAGTAACCATGAAGGTAAAGCCCCTCTGTTAAATATTCAGACACCAGGGGCGTTGCAAGCAGATACTCTGCCGTCCTTTTGTTCCAGCTGTCGCTTGCATCCTCAACGGCCCTTTCCCAATCTTCGAGGTCATAATCACCCCTCCCCAGCCACATGAGAGCCACCAGCTCGGCCTGCTGGTCCGGTTCGAGGTCTTTTATGGCCAGTCTGACCTCCCGGTAAGTCATATCGTCAACATGGTCCTCCAGTATCTGAAGGGCATTTTCATCGGCCGGGCTATCGGGCGTCTCGGGAATAACCACTTGTTCCTTGGCCTGAAACTCACGCGCTTTTTCGATAATCCGGCAAACAATATCGGGATTCAGGTTTATCATCTTTTGCTCCCTCCTTTATTAGCTTATGAATATTTTTTAAAGAAAACCATTGAATGAGTACCGGCAACAGTGCACATTCACTACCAAAAGAATAGCACAAAAAATATGAAAGTTAATTTCAGCAACAGGATTTAGATTTAGTAAAATTCAAGGGCTAGACACTAAAAGCGCTCAGGAAGTCGAAAGATTGAAAGTCTCCCTCATTTGTGAAATATCATTAACTTACTTTGCTTGTTTTTACTTCCTCCCCTATGATATTTTGTTTCATTATCAAAGCGCCTGAAGTTAATAAGGCAGCAATGAACAGAGATGCAATAATGGCTTACAAAAAACATTCTTTCCTCTTATTTTTTATTCTTCTCTTTCCCCCTTTCCAGGCCTTTTCCCAGCCACCCTTTAAAGACATGGAGATTAAAGAGCTAAGGTTTGGCGGCGCCGCTAAAGACATACCTGAAGCGGATCTCAGATATCTCCTTACCATCAGGGAGGGAGACCTTTATTCCTTTTCACAAATCAAAAAAAGCATCAAAAACCTCTATCTGAAAGGAACCTTTTCGCAGGTTTTTGCCGATGCAATCAGGAAAGATGACGGCCTCATTTTAACCTTTATGCTGACACTCAAACCGATGGCGGTATCGGTAAAGATAAAAGGGAATAAAGCCCTTGATGACAATGAACTGCTGCCTCATATTCCCCTTAAAAGAGGCGCTGATCTGACGGATGAAGTCATTAAAAAATCGGAAGACAAGATAAAAGAGATCTATCGAAATAACGGTTATTACAGGGCCCATATAAAAACGAAAATAAGCGGAAAGGAGAATGAAGCAAAGGTAATTTTCATGGTCAGGGAACACAGGGTCTGCTTACTGGAGAATGTAAATTTTAAAGGCGAGCTCATTTTCAGTAAAGAGCAACTCTATGCCCTCTTCAAATCGGAAATCTCGGAACCTTTGAAAGTTGCCTTTCTCGAAGAGGACCGAAAGCGCCTTTTTGATTTTTACAAAAGGGCAGGCTATCTCCATGTCCGGATTTCCGAACCTGCCATCATCTTTAATAATAATAAAAAAGGAAAAGCGACGATTACCTTTGACATTAATGGCGGCCCTTTAACCAGCTTCCGCATAAAAGACAATCGCTTTTTTTCGAAAGATGAAATCATAAAAATTATCAATCCCGATCTGGGTGACACCATTAATGAGGACCGCTTGAATAAATGGGAAGAGAAGATCCTCTTTGCCTACAGGGATAACGGTTTTACAGCGGCAAATGTTTCCGCTGAACTTACCCTGTCGGAAAAGGAAAAAAAGGTCAGCTTTATCATTGATGAAGGCCTGCGCTACCACATTGGCGCTATCACCATCAGGGGAAACAGGCTCATCGAAAAAAACCGCATAAGCGGCCTCATTAAACCGGCAACAGCCCTTTTGTCTCCGGCCTTCTCCATGAACAGGCTCGATAAACAAATTGAAGAACTAAAGGAACGCTACAGGAAGAGAGGCGTTCTAACTGTTCAGGTTAAAAAGAACCTTATCTTTAACAGAGATAAGGGAACAACTGATATAGAGCTGGTCATTAAGGAAGGGCCTCAAAGCATTATTAAAAAGATCAGTTTCGGCGGCAACCAGGTCATCAGGGAAGATCAGTTAAGAAGAAAAACGGCCTTCCGTGAAGGTGACACTATCAACATGGAAAAAATTGACAATGCTGCAAGGGAAATATCGAGGTTCTATTCGGAACAAGGCTATATTTACGCGGAGATTGAAAGAGACTTTGGTTTTTCTGAAGATAAAAGTGAGGCAAAGATTCATTTTCAGATTGATGAAGGCCCCCTGGCGAGGATGGGGAAAATTATTATCAGGGGAAACAGGCAGACAAAGAGCCGAATTATCATGAGAGAGTTATCCCTTTCGGAAGGTCATATCTACGATCCTGAAAAAGTCGGACAAGACAGGCTAAATGTCTATAAAACAGGGCTCTTTAAACGGGTAAGATATGAAGAAAGGAAAAGTTTTTTTAAAGATAAAACGAAGGATATGCTTCTTACCGTCGATGAGAGAAAAGCAGGAGCCATTGAAATAGGGATGGGTTATGCCACCGATGTGGGACTGAGGGCCTTTGCCGGAATATCCTATCTCAATATAGGCGGTACGGGAAGAAGTGCAAGGCTAAGAGGAAGTATAAGCCGAATAAGAAACAATATCATTCTCGGCTATAAGGAACCCTGGCTTGCCGGATTCTCCCTCGACGGCCGCCTGGACCTGGTGCGCCAGCACCAGGAAAAAGAGAGTTATGACATCGAAAAGGACGGAATAGTGCTCGGTATCGATAAGCGCCTGTCCCGTGAAATCAAATTTTCCCTGCAATACAAGATTGAAAAGAGCAAGTACTCCAACGTAGAAGCGGGCACGGCCCAGGAGGAAGGGAGAAGCACCATTGGAACTATCGGCCCTATAATTGTCAGGGATTCAAGGGATGATCCTTTTAATCCGGAAAAGGGTTCCGTCAACCTTCTTCAGTTCGAAATGGCCGGCAAAGCCCTCGCTTCCGATGATGAATTCCACAAGACAACGGCCCGGTCAAGCTGGTATCGACGGCTTACGGACCCTTTCATTGCCGCGCTCTCCCTAAGGGCAGGCTACATCGATCTTTTGGGTGATACGCTGAATGTGCCTGCCGACAAGCGTTTTTACCTCGGTGGAAGAACAACGGTAAGAGGTTATAAGGAGGACTCCATAGGGCCTGAAAATGCCTTCGGTTCTCCCATTGGTGGTGAAGCAATGATAAACATCAACATGGAAGCAAGGATCAGGCTCATCAATGACTTGGGGGGCCTTCTTTTTTGGGATGCGGGAAATGTATGGCAAACATCGGATAAAAGGAAGCTCTCTCATATGAGAAAATCTTATGGCGGTGGAATCAGATATTTAACACCTATCGGGCCCTTAAGTCTCGAATATGGCCACAAGATAGACAGGCCAAGCGGGGAGAGTAAGGGAGAGTGGTATTTTACAATCGGCAATATTTTTTAGAATATTTTTGTAGAGACGACTCGGTGAGTCGTCTCAAGAGACGTTCCACCGGAACGTCTCTACAGTTCCACCGGAACGTCTCTACAAATGAATCATTATAATATTTGAAAATAACTGTTTATATAAAGATTGAACATTGGAAAATACAGACATAGCAAATCTCTTCTCAACCATAGCAGACCTGCTTGAAATCAGCGGAGACAATCCTTTCAGGATCCGTTCCTACCGAAATGGGGCCCGTACCATCGAGGGACTTCCCTATAGCCTTATTAGCGTTGTCGAAAGGGATGAAGCAGGGCTTGAAGAGATACCCGGTATCGGCAAGGGACTTCATGAAAAGATTGTTGAAATCCTTAAGACAGGCAAGTGCAGCTTATACGATGAACTGCTGAAAAAACTCCCGCCTACCCTTCTGGACCTGCTCGACATTCCCGGACTGGGCCCAAAAAAAATAAAAGTTCTCTATGAGGGTGCAGGAATAAAAACGATGGATGCCCTTGAAAAAGCCGCAAAAGAGGGCAGACTAAGGGCCTTTCCCGGCATGGGAGAAAAATCGGAAGCCAACATCCTTCTATCTATTGAAGCCGTAAGGAAACGAAGCGGCAGAAGCAACATTTCAAAGGCCCTGGCAAAGGCGGAAGCGCTTGTCGGTTACATCAAAGGAATTCCCGGTGTAACAAGGGCAATCCATGCAGGGAGCCTCAGGCGCTGGAAGGAGACCATCGGCGATATTGACATACTGGTAGCCTGTGCTGATGCTTTGGAAGTGATGGAAAAGTTTGTCACTCACCCTGAAGTCGAAAGAGTGCTTGCAAAGGGAGAGACCAAAAGTTCCGCTCTCTTTGCCAACCATCTGCAGGTCGATGTGAGAGTCATTGATGAAAAATCTTTCGGCGCCGCCCTGCAATACTTTACAGGCTCCAGGGAACATAATGTAGCTCTCAGGCTGAGGGCAAAAAAGAGGGGCCTCAAGATCAGTGAATACGGTGTCTTCAGTGAAAAGGACGGCAGCCGGGTGGCCGGAAAAGAGGAGGCAGACATTTATAAGGCCATTGGACTTCCCTGCATCGTTCCCCAATTACGGGAAGGAAGAGGCGAAATAGAGGCTGCAGAATCCATGAAATTACCGGACCTTATTCAGCCAAATCAGATAAGAGGTGATCTCCACATGCATACCACCTGGAGTGATGGCCGGGACAGCATCGAAGAAATGGCTGAGGAAGCCATGAAGAGGGGCTATGAATACATAGCCATAACAGACCACTCCAGGGCTGTCGGCATCGCCCATGGACTCAATGAAGAACGGCTGCTAAAGCAGATGGAGGAAATAGACAGGGTAAATGACCGTATCAGGAAAACCGCTTCACCCTTCACCCTTCTCAAGGGATCGGAAGTCGACATAATGGCCGACGGCACGCTCGATCTCGACCATTCGGTTCTTGAAAAACTGGACTTTGTCATCGGCGCTATCCATTCGGGCTTTACCATGACTGAAAAGGAGATGACCGACAGAATCATAAAGGGTATTTCAACAGGACTCATCAATGTTATTGCCCACCCCACGGGAAGACTTATTAACCGGAGAGAGCCCTATGCAGTCAACCTGAAAAAGGTATTTGACGCTGCAAAGGAACATGGCACAGCCATGGAGATCAACTCCCATCCCTACCGGCTCGACCTGAAGGACATCCATTGCAGGCAGGCCGTCGAGTCGGGACTTTATGTAAGCATAGCAACGGACTCCCATAACAGAAAGCAGATGGAAAATATTATTTACGGCATAAACACGGCACAGCGGGGATGGGTAGAGGCTGAAAGTGTTATTAACACAAAAAAACCAGGTGACTTACGTGAGTTTTTGAAGAGAGGGTGAACGAAAAGAAGGAGACGCTCCTTTCTCATCATTCTTGATTCACAGACCCTTAAATCCCCCTCATTCCTTTGCTGAAGGAGAGAAGCAGAATCATAAAAAACCTGTGTCAAAATAATTTCTCAAAGCGCCTTTCCCTCCTTCTGCAACGCCTGGATCCTGTCCATCAGCATCTTTCTCAGCTTCTGCCTCCGGTGAATACCGACGAGAAGAAAAACGGCAAAGAGGCCCATGAAAAAGTAAAAAAACATGGCGTAAATAACGGGGCCACGGCAGTTGAAAGTCTCTGCGCTGAAAGAATAGTTGCCCTCACACTCGAGAAATGAAAGGTGGGAAGAGGAGACAGACCAAAGCAGGAAAAGAAGTCCAAAGAGAAAAAATAATCCTGAAAGCGCAAAGGCGCCTTTACCCGTTTTTATTTTTATTTCTTTCTCTTTCATTATTCCCGGCTCCTTCCTGATTCGGGGGCTGCCCGTCATGTTTAACCTTTTACAAACGCCAGACAATCTATCTTTGCATCAATATGCAAGCGCTTCATATTAG
The DNA here is from genome assembly GCA_029860075.1 of Deltaproteobacteria bacterium. Lineage (NCBI taxonomy): Bacteria > Pseudomonadati > Myxococcota > Myxococcia > Deltaproteobacteria bacterium. The sequence goes on from JAOUBX010000091.1 coordinate 13,060, forward strand.
AACATTCTTTGGAGAGGAAAAAAAGCATTTTTATGGTGGCGAAGAAAAGAGCTCAACAGAGGTGTGCTAAAATAATAAAGTATAAATTGGTTATAGTCTGCTTGCTTTGAAAAAAAGTATTTAGCTATGGATTTTTTATGTTTATCGAAGCCTCAAATCAAGAATGCAATTTACCCTTGCCCGGCCATGAGAATCGCGAAACTGAGCCGCGAGCAGGGTTTCCTGCTGTTTGAGCGTGTTAAATCTTTAGCCATTTGAATGCATCTTCAATGGTTGAACATATTTTGAAATTCCATGGCGACCCTGTTTTTTGGGATGTAATGACATAAGCTTTGCACATGTTTACAGCATGTTCTTCTACAGCTACAAGCGCAATATTAATATTTTCTTTGATGTATGCAGCTCCCAGATCGGTTGCAGCCGGAGTGAGCGTGTCGTCTTTTGTAACTAATGATGCATCGGCTCTTGTGAAATCCCATATCTGGTTTTTATGCCTATCAAAATCAATGCTTCCCTGTATTTGACTGTTTGCATCATTTATCTCATTTATAGAAGTGCAACCTGCAAAAGTGACCCTAAATGTTTTGTTTTTATAGGTTATTTGAAATGACATTTCTTAATTCTATAAGAGACTTGACAAGAGATTTTTCAGAATTTAATTGGCCTTTACAGGCAAGGCAAAACTAAAATTACTCCCCTTGCCCCATTCACTCTCCACCCATATTTTCCCCCCATGGAGTTCCACTATATTTTTACTGAGAACAAGCCCAAGACCTGTCCCGCTATTCTCCCCGCCTAGATCTATATCCAGCCGTTCAAAAGGCTTAAAGAGACGATTCATATCTTTCTTCTTTATACCGGGGCCCTTATCCATAACGGAGAATTTGACCTGCTTTATTAAAGCGTCGGAGTCATCAACAAAAGGTTCCACTTTCACGGTAATAGTACCACCTTTCGGTGTATACCGGGAAGCATTTCCTATAAGATTGATAAGTACCTGCTTGATTCGTCTTTCATCGGCATAAAGAAAGTCAACATCGTTCCCGACCTTTACAAGCAGGTGTTTGTCATTAACAAGCATCTTGTCCCTGAAAACAGCCACACTCCTTTTGAGAAGAGAATTTACATCAACAGGAGAGGGATCGAGGACCATTTTTTCCTCTTCTATAACCTTGAGATCAAGAAGGTCATTGACTATTCTGAGAAGGTGTTCAGCGCTTTCGTAGATATCATTGACCAAGTCACGTTGATTGTTTGTCAGCTTTCCCAAAAGTCCATTGTAGAGAAGCTCGGAAATACCCAGAATGGAGCCCAGTGGCGTTCTAAGCTCATGAGACATGTGGGCCACAAAGTTGGTTTTTGCCTGGTTGGCGGCATCGGCCATTTTCTTGGCAGTTCTTAATTTATTTGCAGACTCTTTTTGCCTGGTGATATCATGGGAAACAATGATGAAATGAGAAACATGGCCCCCCTCATTAATTAGCGGAGAGATGGATACTTTCTCCCAGTAGCGCTCTCCATCCTTCCTTTTACTGCAAACTTCACCCTTCCAGGCGCCTCTTTTTTTGAGACTTTCCCAGATTTTTTTGTGTTTGCCCTTTGAATTGCTGCCATTCCTTAAAAAGTAAGCTTTCTTTCCTGTTACCTCATCTGCTGAATAAAGGGTTATTTTCTCAAAAACAGGATTAACATATTCGACCTTGCCTTTTGTATCGGTAATCATCACTACGGAGGGACTCTGATTAACCGCTTCCGATAGTTTTTTTAAAGACTCGTTACTCTCTTTCAACTCGGCCGTTCTTGTCTCAACAAGGGCTTCCAGGTCCTCCCTGTAGCTTTCCAGTTCCTTTTCAATCTCTTTTCGCTCTGTAATATCCTCGCAAATGGTAACAATGGCAATGGGGTCATCCTTCTTATCCTTTACAACAGAAGAGGTAAGCTGCACGGGGAAAATCGTCCCATCCTTTTTTATATTGCTTGTTTCTCGCTTTAAAAGAGAAAAATTTCTCAGTTTTTCCGGCGTATGACTTTTCCAGAATCGTTTTGTAGAAAACTTTCTCGCAGGTTTACCGGGAAGTTCTTCAGGAGAGTAGCCATGAATAAGGGCTTCGGCGGGATTAGAATAAACGATATTGCCCTCCTTATCGGCAATGGTTAATCCAGCAGGCATATTTTCAACAGCTTCCTCCAGGGACAAAAGCATTTTTTCCTTCTTTTTGATTCTTTTTAACTCTGCTTCGAGTTCTTTTTTCGAGCCCTCGCGCAGATTCCGGTCCCGGAAGGCCTTCAGCGTTATGTAAAGTCTTGAAAGGAGGTCAACAGCGCTGACAGGACGGCAAATATAATCGGAAGCGCCGGCATGAATTATCTCGCTTATGGTTTCATCCTTTCTGTCAGGCACGGCAACAATGACCGGGACGGCCTTGAATAAATCGATTTTTCTTATTTTTTTGCAAATTTCAATGGAATCTTCAAAGGGTGAAGACAAGGCCAGGAGAATAAGGTCAAAGGAGCATTTTTGACTGCTTATTTTTTCAGAACCGGTAAGGTGATCAAAGGCTTTTTTGGAAGTGAGGCTCGTGAAATGAGTAAAACCCTCTTTTTCAAGGATTGAAGCTAATAGGCCTTGCGGGGAATCATCCAGGATAAGTGTTTTCGCTGGAAGAAGTAAATTTTTTTCATAGATGCTTTTTTTTCTCCGTTCCATAGTCTCAAACCTTTTTTAAGCTCGAACAACTCCACAAAAAAGAAACATATCAGTATATTACAGCATTTTTTCATTGCATTCAGGTATGTCAGTCATTTTATAAATCAACAATAATTGCACAAAAAACACTACCACACCCACATAAACCTGCAATATACATACCTTTTCCGCCTTTTCACACTAATCATTTCGAGCTAAGCAATAATCATGTTCATCAATCAAATCATTTAAAATAAAAATAGCATCCCCCCCCCGTCTGCCCGTCATAAATATTCCAGGTAAGCGCCTTCTAATCAACCTTAACGGAATTGACTTTCCAGATATCTTTTGCATATTCCTTAATGGTCCTGTCACTGGAAAATTTACCCATATTGGCAACGTTGATAATTGACTTTTTTATCCATTCATCCCTTTTGAGATAGTCCCTGCTCACCCTGTCCTGGCACTTTACATAGGACTGGTAATCTGCAAAAAGGAGATATTTGTCATGATAAAGGAGTGAATCGGTAAGTGGTTTGAAAAGGTCCTCCTGGAAAGGTGAAAAGTATCCACCCGCTATCATATCAATGACCTTTTTAAGCTCTTTATTTGCGTTATAATAATTCATAGGGTCATAACCCGACGCCTGCAAATCTTCAACCTCCGCTGTAGTAAGACCGAATATGTAGATATTATCATCCCCCACTTCTTCACGAATCTCTACGTTGGCGCCGTCCAGCGTCCCTATGGTAAGAGCGCCGTTTAAGGAAAACTTCATATTGCCTGTGCCTGACGCCTCCGTTCCCGCCGTCGATATCTGCTCTGAAAGGTCCGTTGCCGGTATAATAAGTTCCGCAAGGGAAACGTTATAGTTAGAGAGAAAAAGCAGTTTAAGCTTTCCTTCACAGTCAGGGTCGTAATTTACGATATCGGCAATGGAGTTTGTCAGCTTGATCATGAGCTTGGCAATATGGTAGGCAGGGGCCGATTTTCCGCCAAACATGATCGTTCTCGGCACAAAATCGGCAGAAGGGTCTTCCTTGATCCGGTTATAAAGGGTAACAACGTGAAGCAGGTTGAGCATCTGCCTTTTATACTCATGAAGCCTTTTGACCTGGCAATCAAACTATAT
>JAOUBX010000092.1 GCA_029860075.1 Deltaproteobacteria bacterium
ATCAACTTCATTCTCTCATCCATAGGTTTCGTATCTTTCCAGGGCATAGGCATTTCCTCCTCTCCCTTTATTATACTGTTACCTATGTCTATATGTTATTCTGTTACCCATCTTACTAGGTTGTACCGTTTACCTCCCCTCCTATTTTAGGAGGGGTTGGGGGTGGTAGCTTTCCCCATCACCTCGAACTCTTATACTGCCTCACTACAGATGTCACCACCCCGGCAATCCTCAATTCATTTTCAGGATATATAATTTTATATTTAGAGTTTGCCGGAACGAGGGAAACCTCGTTGCCGCGTTTTCTCAGGTACTTCATGGTCCACTCACCATCTACTTCGGCGATGACGATATCGCCGCTTTTAGGTGTGCAACCTTTATCTACGATAACCATATCATCGGGGAGGATGCCTGCGCCCGACATGGAATCACCGGAGACCTTGAGGAGGAAGCTTGAATCCCTGTTGTGAATAAGCATTTCGTCAAGGGAGATACAGTCTGCCAGTTCCTCCTCGGCCGGTGTGGGGAAACCGGCGGCAACGGTACCAAGCATTCTCAAGGGTGAGCTTATTGATTTGGCAATAAGCTTTCCCTTATGGTCACGTTCAATAATGCCCACTTCCTCCAGCCCGGCAACGACCTTTGAAACGGCGTTTTTCGATTTTAGGCCCCATAAAATAGCCATCTCGGAGAAACTGGGCATTCTGCCCTTTTCCTGATAAAAACCGGTGAGCAGGTCAACTCTTTCTTTTTGTTTTGTTTGGTCTTTCATAGGATGTGCCTGTAATAAGTTTTAAGAGCAACCCCCCTCAATCCCCCCTTGACAGGGGGGAAGTTTTTTAGAGGATTAAAATAATTATAGGTGAACAAACGTTCACTGTCAAAGAAAAAAAATTAACTCACCATGGGGATAGTGTCAACTGCGGAATGACGGGATATTGCAGGCAGGCAGAAATTCACACAAATAATAAGAAACCATCATAACATCTGTTCAAATCAGATAATCCCTTCCAACCACCTTTTACATCTGCAGAGCGCCAGATCTTGAGGGGAGAAGATAAAAGCCGGCCCAAAAAGGTAAGCAGCTTGCTTACTCTCTTCACCGGCGGAACCATCGCTTTATTTTTCAGTTAGTTACCTTACCTTTGTCACGTCCACCCTGTCACAGTAATCATTTAGCCTGCATTGATTGCAATAGGGTGAAATGGGCGTGCACAGGTTCTGACCATAGGTAACGAGCAGATCGTTAATGGGAATCCAGTATTCATGAGGGAGCTTCTTTCTAAGAGCCATTTCTGTCGTATCGGGAGTTTTTGCTTTCACATACCCCCAGCGATTAGTGATGCGATGCACATGGATATCAACGCAAATGCCGGGCTTGTTGTAACCCAGTGTTACCACAAGGTTTGCCGTTTTGCGCCCTACCCCTTTGAACTTGATCAGTTCATCGATGCTATCGGGAACGATTGAATCGTAATCCTCAACCAGTGCTTTAGAAATATCAAATATTTGTTTAGCTTTTACATTATAAAAGCCTGCTGGATATATTAATTTTGCAATTTCTTCTTCCGAGAGATTAAGCATGTCCTTGGGATTATCCGCCCTGGCATAGAGCCTCCTCGAAGAAGCCCCCGTCACTTCATCTTTCGTACGAAGCGATATAATACAGCTTACCAAAACCTGGAAGGGACTCCGCTTTTTTGCCACAACAGTGACGGCAGGCGTCTTCCACTGTTTGACTTCTTTATTGAGTATATCAAAGATGGTGTGAATGTCTTTATTGTTCATTCTTGCTCCTTGTTGATTTAATAGAAATGTCCCCCCTCACCTTAATCCTCCGGCCACAAGGCATAAATCCCCTTGATGGGAGAGGAGAATATTAAGCATTGCTTCCAGTTGCCGCCACCCTGGCCTCTTTCGCCTCCCTGATAATATCTATCCCCCCTTTGGTAACAATAGCTGAAATTATACAACCGATAATAAGGTCCGGCACTCTCGATCCGGTAAAGGCCACCAGTACCCCTGCGGCAATAACACCCATATTGGCAATAACATCACTTCTGGAACATATCCAGGTGGCACGCATATGAACCTCTCCTTCCCTGTGTTTGGACAAAAGCAAGAGGCAGCTCACATTAGCAGCGAGAGCCACCATGCTGACAGTGATCATAAATAACGATTCAGGCTCACTGCCGTAAATGGCACGCCTCACAATATCAATCAACACACTGGCGCCCAGTATAAGTTGTAACCTTCCATTCAGGTAGGCAGAGTTCGCCTTTTCCTTCAACCCCTTCCCTACGGCATAGAGGGCCGTTGTATAAACAAGGGCATCAGCCAGCATATCGAGAGAATCGGCGATGAGCCCTGTCGACTCAGCTATCCAGCCGGCTATTAACTCGACAATGAACATAACACCGTTTATGGAAAGGAGGATATAGAGAATTCCTCTCTCTTCCCTGTTTTTAATTTCTACTTCACAACCGCAATTTGACATTGATTAAAACCTTTCAGGAAAAACAATTAAAAGTATTAAAATCTTTTTTAACCCCTCCTCGATACGAGCCGCATGGCTGACCTCTAGCCACAGGGCATAAACCCTCAGTAGGGGGAGCAACTTAAATCCCCTCCTTAATAAGGAGCATCCAAAGGGCATAAAGGGACAAAGGGGTGGTGATTAATCACATCTCCCCCTTCAAATAAGCAGCTCTCTCCTCTTTTGCAAACCTCTCAATAGCATATCTCAACATCGTTCTCGGCATCACTTTGTAATGACTATCAAGAAAGCCTTTCTCAATATCAATATCCCTCTTCCCCACTTCCCTCAGCATCCAGCCGACGGCTTTATGAATAAGGTCTTCCTTATGAGCAAGAAGTTTTTCGGCAATTCGCAGCGTATCGTCATACTGGTTATTTCTGATAAAACAAAAGGTAGCCATAATAGCCATGCGCCTTTCCCATAGATAGCCCGACACGGCCAGATCATAAAGGGGCGCTCTATCCTTATCAAAAAGATAAGTACCTATAATGTGAGGTGCGGAAGTATCGACAAGGTCCCAGTTATTTATGTAACGGGTATTTTCCAAATAGAGCCTGTATACCCTCTCACGTACCTCTTCATTACCTTTATTAAATATCTGAATAAGAAGAAAAAGAGAAAGGAGCCTTTCTTCATGAATAGGGGATTTTAGAAGTTTTTTAGTTTCTTCCAGGGAAAGGGTTTTAAATTCCCCGGCAAGCTTACGAACCTGGGGGACTTTTAGGCCCATAAAGGTATCACCTTCACCATATTCTCCGGGGCCCGTTTTGAAATAGCGGGCAAGTATTTTTGCCCTTTCGGGGTCGGCAAGGGATTTTATTTTTTTACTGATTTCGCTGGAGGTCATGGAAAAAACATAAGTGCAGATTCTCTATTTTAAAATCCCTCCCAAGCTCCCTTTACATAGGGAGGAATATATTTAAGGGGGATTTACGATTTTGCCTTATCTTTAGCAGTTAATCCAGCCAACATCTTCTCTTTATACTCGGGAATAGCATCGAGATCAAGAGGCCGCTTTCTGGACATATTCACTTTGAGCAGTTTAAAGTTGAGTTCTTTGGCTCTTTTGCTTCTTTCTTCTTCGCCACAGGTCGATGCGATGAGGTCTTTAAGCTTGACCAATTCTTTCAGATCTTCAAGCTCAGGCGGGATAAAACCGGCATTTTTAAGGAGCCTGTAGGACATTCTCAAATCCTCGGGAATAGCAGAATCATCATCCAGCTTAAGGGGCTTGCCTGCACCGGGCAGATTATCGAGTTCCCCTCGCCTGATGGCTTCCTCTATTCTCTTTTCAGCAAGTGATGAAAAAATATCCATTATTAAAATATAGCCAGGACATTTTCCGGAGGACGGCCAAGAGCCGCCTGTCCATTGTTAACAACGATGGGGCGTTCAATGAGGATGGGATTTTCACTCATAATTTTGATCCACTCCGTTCTGGTTCGTTCGTCCTTTTTGGAAAGTCCCAGTTCTTTAAAGAGCTTCTCACCGGTCCTCATCACCTCAAGGGGTTCTTTACCAAGCATTGCAATCAGTGCATCGAGTTCTGCTGCTGTCGGTGAATCCTTGAGGTATTCAATTATTTCTATGTCGAGATTTCTCTCCTGCAACAGTGCCAGCGTCTGACGGCTTTTTCCACATCTCGGGTTGTGATAGATTTTTACTTTAGCCATAAATGTGTGTTTTCCTTTTTAAGTTTTTAGCAGTCTTTGCGAGCGAAGCGAAGCAATCCATATGTTACCAACATGTAAAAAAGAGATTGCTTCGCTTCGCTCGCAAAGACCAGGAATCTGTCGGACTTAGGGGATCGCAGCGAGGGAAAGTCATTTTGAGCCGGATTTTTTTGATTAAATGAGGCGAATATTGAACATATTTAACGAATTTAATCGGAAAATCCGGCCAAAAGGACTTTTCCGCAGCAGATTCGGCCTAAGTCCGACAGGCTCCTAATTAATAATATTTTTGAATTTCAAGGTTTGTTCCATCGAAATTTACTATATCATGACAGGAATAAAGAGCTCAATTATTTCCTTTCAAAATATGGCGTGGGGCACAGGTAATGCTAACATCAGTCCCGCCCCTCATTCCAGTCAAAGGGTGCATACTCCCCCTTCTCCCTGCGCACCTCGGTAGTCTTGCTTTTATAACTCCCCCTAATCACCTTTACTCCTTTACGATCAAGTATCTGCCCAATGTAGTCAAGGTGCGGACATGGCGGATAGTGAGCGTTATCAGTCACCATACAGGAAGCAAGGTGGATAGCTATCTCATCCTTTTCAATACCTGCCTTCTTATTTGCCTTTTTGATAAGGTGCGATACATTCCTGCCTATTCGCCTGCCGGGACATCCACCACAGTTAAAGGGTACGGCCATAATCCCATCTGCTGAATTATATCTTTCAAAAGCATCTTCCCTCTCATTAAATGCATTGATACAGGAAAATCCACTGCACCGTTCCTTGGCAAAATCACATTGAATAATGCCGATTAGTTTTATTTTTTCATTTTTACTCATTATATTTTATCCTTTTCTCTATCTATATCAGGCAGATAAGCCAACAGCCGATCCCAAGTTTCATACTTACTTAGCGCTTCCACAACAACGGGTAAAGGTTGGGCCAGTATTTGAGGCAGATTTTCCTCACCTTCCCAAAGCACCTCAAAGGCCAGTTTTTCGACGGGTGGCATAAACCGGGCATCTATACCCTCCCTGTTTCCCCGTGCATCGATACGATACCAGCCTATCCCTTTGAGCCAGACAGCATTAAGACCATGAAGGCAATAAGGCGTCCCTTCTCCATCAACGGTAAGGCGTTGATAACAAAAACCGGCGGGAATACCGTTTGCCCTTAACAGGGCTGCCAAAAGATGGCTTTTGGCGTAACAGAAACCCGTTTTGTATTTGAGTACGTCCGTCGCCCTGCATGTAACAGGATTCATTTGATAATCAACGCTGTGCTTTATCTCATCCCTAACCCACTGAAAGCACTGTCGCGCAACTTCTTCGGGAAGATACAAGCCTTCAGCCAGACTGGCCGCCAGTTCTTTTATCTCCCCTTTATGCCAGTCGATAATGTCCGACCGGGCAAGAAACTCTTCACTCACTTCCATTTTCTAACCTTTCTTAAAATTAGCCGCCGATTGCTCCCGGTTAATACCGTCAAAATTCCCCATTTCCTCTTACCTGATTAGCTATTTCAAGAAGATTCCCATCAGGATCTTTTACATATAGCGATTCTATGGGCCCCGTCATTAGATGTAAACTTCCCCTTCCATATATTTAACAGCAGAGCCCGATAGAAGTACTCTCTCTCCACTTAATTCACAAAGCAACTCACCACCTCTGGCCGACAGCTGCCTTGCCGTCAGTTTATCCTTCTTTAGTCTACCCGCCCAGTAAGGCGCCAGTTCACAGTGGGCCGAACCTGTCACGGGGTCTTCGTTAATGCCGTATTTAGGCGCAAAAAAGCGGCTTACAAAATCAGACCTCTTCCCCGGCGCCGTGACAATCACCCCCCTGCGATCAAGCTGAGTCATGCGGAAGAGGTCCGGATTTATTTCAAGGATATCCTCTTCTCTCTCATAAACGGCAATGTAGTCATCAGCGCTTAGAACCTCAAGGGGCCAGCTGCCCAGCGTTTCCACAAGAACGGGGGAAATATCACAACGTTTGGGAATCATGGCAGGGAAATCCATAGTAAATAGTTCCCCCTCCTTTGTTACCACCAGTTCTCCACTCAAGGAATCAAATACAAGCTTCTCACCTTTAAACCTCAGTTCACTAAAGAGGATAAAGGCCGAAGCCAACGTGGCATGCCCGCAAAGTTCGACTTCAGTAGTGGGGGTGAACCAGCGAATGTGGTAACCCTTTTTTGCAGGGACAATATAGGCTGTCTCGGACAAATTATTTTCTCCGGCAATAGCCTGCAGTGTTTCGTCATCAAGCCATGTGTCGAGCGGGCAAACAGCTGCCGGGTTCCCTTCAAAAGGTTGATCTGCAAAAGCGTCTACCTGATAAATTTTGAGTTTCAATTTATAACCTCCTTTATAAAATCAATCTCATCTTTTTTCCACCGGTCACCTGAAAGTTACGACCTTCATAAAAGCGGACCATCCTTTCAAATTGGGGCGTCCATAATAGCTCCACTTAATTTTTCTCTTTCGTCACATAAACAAAGGCGAAAACACCTTTTCCTTTTTGTTTTCCTTCTGAAAGGGACTCAAAGTGACTGCCGATCTCTCCGGCTGTTCCCTTTACAAAGCTGAAAGGGGAGCGAATTTTTATGCTCATCACACCGGATATAATGAGAACCATCCCTGCAAGCTGCATATATCCGAGCCTCTCTCCGAGAAAAATACTTGCCCATAAAACGGTAAAAAGAGGGCCCATGGAGCTTATAATAACCGCCCTCGACGCCCCGATTTTCTTTACTCCGTACATGTAACATAAAAAAGGTAAAAAGCCGCTCGTTACACCCATGATAAAAGCGATAGTCCAGACAGGCCCCGGCCCGGGATAGGTTCTGTTGCCGAAAAGCGCACCGAAGAAGACGACAAAAAAGACCATGCTGCAGGCAGTCAATTTTGCAGGCGACACCCTTTTGAGCGCCTTTTCCGAATAGAGATTGTAAAAAGCGTAGCAAAGGGCGCTTGCAAGGGCAAGATAAATGCCCGCACTCTCCATACCGGTCATCATCTTTTTATCGGGATTAACGACAAGCGCCAGTCCGGCAAAGGTAATCATCAGCGATATCCAACGGCCTGCCCTTACCTGACGTCCTGAAATAAAAAGGCCCAATATGACCGTCATGGCAGGATAAGTAAAAACAAGGAGCGTAGAAAGTGACGCTGTGATACTTTCCAGAGAATAAAGTGAAAAAAACATAGCGCAGCCAAGCCCGCCAATACCAGCCACCGAATAAAAAACGGCATCTTTCAGGCTTACCCTGAAACCGTCCTTTCCTTCGAGATACCAGAGAGTTACAAGAAAAAAAGGAAGCGACACATAGATACGCATAAGCATGAGCGTCATTGCATCCGTACCGTAAGTGAAGGCAAGTTTGGCCAGTATCGATTTGAATGAAAAACCGAGCGCTGAAAAGATAACAAGCCCGTAGCCCGATGTGATTATTTTCTTCATTTCATTATTCCTGTTTTATAAAATTCTTCGTCAAAAAACAAAAAAGGCCGCAGGTTTTGATACCTGCGGCCTTTATCAGTCATTTCTTTTCTAAATATTCTTGGTTACAAATGATTTAAAGCCACAGGTACAGGTGTACGAAAAACCCACATAATGGATCTTAGCGTTGCATGTACTTTCGCTGTGACTTTTTTATTCATAGTGTTCCTAGAAATACATGACCCCCGACTTTATGTCAACATATTTTTTTATCAATAATGAAAAAAACGGCATTTGACTCAACCGGACCCTCAGTCATCCCCTTTTTTAGCATGCTTTTTTAATGTTATTAAAAGAATTCTCTTCTTTACCGGTTTGGAAAGATACCCCTTAAAGCCCGCTTTCTGCCTCTTCAGGCGTTGCTTTCTGCACCTTGAAGGGGACCGTAAAATAAAAGCGGCTTCCTTCCCCTTTCCTGCTCTCCACACCAATTTTCCCGCCCATCATCTCGACAAGTTCTTTTGAAATGGATGTGCCAAGCCCCGTACCTCCATACAACCTCGATACTGAACGATCACCCTGAGTGTAGCCTTGAAAAATTGCAGCCAGCTTATCTCCCTGCACACCTATCCCTGTATCTTTAACAGAAAACAGGAGGGTAAGGATATCCGGTTTTTCTTCTTTCTTTTCAACGGTCAGCGAAACACCCCCTTTTGCGGTAAACTTAACGGCATTGGAGAGCAGATTAATCAGAACCTGCCTCAATCTCAAAGGATCGCCGCGAAGACCGGCAGGGATGTCTTTATCAATAGACTGATGAAAGAAAAGCCGCTTTTGCCTGGCCTGGAAGGCGACTATTTCAGAGGCCCCCTCTATTACCTCATAGAGATCAAAGTCGATCTCTTCCAGCTCAAATTTTCCCGACTCAATCCTGGAAAAATCAAGAATATTGTTTATTAGCCGCAGCACATTATCACCTGCCGATATAATCGATTTTACATAATCACCCCCTTCTTCCCTGGCGACAATTCCTTCAAGCGCCTCAGACATCCCGAGTATTGTCTGCATGGGTGTTCTTATTTCGTGACTTACGTTGGCAATAAAAGCGCTTTTAGCCAGGTTCGCTGATTCGGCTTCCCTTTTTGCCTTTTCAAGCTCTTCTTCAGCCCGCTTTTGATCGGTAATATCGCAGATAGTCCCCTGCACTTTTGAAGGTATCCCTTTTTCATCACAAATATTCTGGATTATCTCTTCAACCCACCTTATTTCCCCGTCTTTTCTTATGATCCTGTATTCACGTCTTACCCTGTAATCGCAGATTGTGCGAAGCTCATTATACCCTTCATAAAACCGGTCCCTGTCATCGGGATAAAAGATATGGCCCAGTCTGGGAGTACCATTTATCAGCTCTTCCGGTTTATAACCGCTTATCTCCTCAACGGCGCCATGAAGAAAGATAATTCCACCTCCAATCCGGCCCTGGAAGGTAATGCCGTGAAACTCTTCAACAAAAAGCCTGTATCGCTCTTCCGACTCCCTTAGCGCTTTTTCAATACCTTTTCTCTCTTCAATCTCGTCAGCAAGCTTTTCATTAATTATTCTCAGGGCCCCTGTCCTCTTATCAACAAGAAATTCAAGGTATTCACGATATTTAGACAACTCTTCATCAATCTGCTTACGCTCCGTAATATCAAGCCAGGAACCGACAACCTCATGAGGTTCTCCTTCCTTGTTTCTGATGAGCCTGACATAGTCATAGACCCATCTATAGTTTCCTTCCTTGTCCCTGAAGCGATATTCATGTTTTTGTTCATTGTCCCGATACAACTTGTAAGGAAATAACGACAAAATACTATCCCTGTCTTCCGGATAGATATGATTGAACCACCAATCAGGATTATTGAGATATTCATGACTGTCATAACCCCAGAGCGCTTTCATATTATTGCTCACGTAGACGGGAATGAAGCGGTTCTTTTCTATCCTGCACTGATAGACTATTGCAGGACTGACACTAATCACATTTTCAAAGAGCCGAAGACTTTCCCTTACCTCCTTTTCCGCCTTTTTTCTCTCTGTCAGATCACGAAATATACACTGGATTACATCATTGTCGTTCAAAGTGCTAATATTTGTGCTCACTTCGACAGGTATCTTTTTTCCACTGACATGAAGTAAGGAAAGCTCCTCACTAATGGCTGACCCTTTTTCCAGCGTTTCATTGAACACCTTCTGGTATCCATCACAATTTTCATGGGAATAGAGTTCATCCATATGGCGCCCGATAATTTCATCAGACATTCTTCCCATCATTTTTTCGGCCTTCCTGTTAGCTTCCAGAATGAGCCCCACCTTAATATCAATTGTCATAATGGCATCATTTGCCGTCTGGATAAGGGTCAGGTATTTTTTATCTTTTTCATGGAGTTCTTTTTCGGCATAATTTTTTTGGGAACAATAGTTCTGCCGCTCCATTTCTATACCAATCATGCTGCCGACTATTTTAACGAGGGCCATATCTTCATTTTTGAAAGACCTCTTTTTATCATCAACAATGCAAAGAACGGCTTTAACCTGACTGCGACTATCAAAACAGGGAACTCCGCAATAGGTCCCGGCATTAATAAAGTGCAGCAAGGAAGCTTGTGGAAACTTTTTCCCTGCCTCATCATGCACCTGGATCTCTTTACTTTCGCTCACGGTAGCACAGGGTGTAACATCAAGTGAGCATTGTCCGGCATTTTCCTTTATTTCACCGTCTATAAAAAGGCTTTTAAAGTATAGTTGGGAACCATGAATTTCAGAAATACAGACAAGCTTCGCATTAAGAAGATGGGCAACGGTCTTTACGATTTCATTGTAGCGTTGGCAGGGTTTGTTAAATGTGGCGGCGCTTAGTTCAGCAATCTTTTGCAGGAAATGTGACGTCTTTGAAGGCCCTATTTTTGTTTTACCTTCAGTTTCCATTAATGCAACCTGTTAATTCATGCAGATTTTTCAGTTAAACAACTTACAATCTGCACCTTCTAAATACTAGGATAGCATTATCTCCCTTTTAGATACGGGGTATTTTTGGGTAAAGTTCTTATACTTTGAGGAGTTGCTTCATATGAGCCCTTTTCTCATCGCCTTCTGAAGGGCATCTTTTCTGTCAGTAGCACCGAGTTTGTTAAAAAGTTTCTTCACATGGGAATGGACGGTATGAGGGCTAATGCAGTATAACTCTCCTATTTCCTTATAGGTCAGGCCCTCTTTAATTTGCTCGAGTATCTCTTTTTCCCGGGGGCTGAGAATAAAATAATCGTGATAACCGTTTTCGCGGACTTCACTTAAAACAACACGGCTCACTCTCGGACTCATGGGCGCGCCACCATATTCGAGTTCATTGATGGCATTAATAATATCAGCCGGTGTTGAGCCTTTTACAATATATCCCGAGGCGCCCGACTTAATCACTGCAAGGATCGTTTTTCTATCTTCTGTTCCTGTAAAGGCAATGACATCTATGGCAGGATATTTTGTTTTAATGATTTTGATGAGTTCAATACCCGGCATGGTAGGCAAACCGAGATCAACTATAAACAGGTCCGGAAGTTCTTCATCGAGACATTCCAGTGCCTCTTCGGCATTAAGATATTTTCCAATAACTTCATAATCCGGCTCTCTGTTAATAATAGCACTAACATTATTGAGAAGATCTCTATTATCTTCAACAATAGCTATTCGCATAAATACCCCCCCCCTACTTGTCGCTTTGATAAGCGTTGCAAGAAGTTTACCAAAGCAGCACTGTTTGTCAAGTCTTACTTTAGGGCACTTCTCTGTAATTATTATATTTTTTTCTTACCTCTCCCTCTTACTTGTGCTTAAATATCTTTATGATTAATGTATCCATCGAAAGGCTTTATCTTAATGACAGGGTCTCTATTAGTGATATTCATATCAGTTGCAGGCAGGCCATGTTTGTCTCTTCACCAATTCAGGTCATGGCCATCATCAAAGAAACGGGCCATAAAAATATCAACCTCCCCTTCAGCATTAAATCGTCCGATAAAACAATCGGCTTTTTCACACTCAACTTTTACTCTCCCCTTACCGCCCAGGCAGACCCTTTATATTTTGGAGGAGAAAATGATTGCCGCCTTGAATCCTTCATGATTGATGAAAGGTACCAGGGGAAGGGATTCGGCAATGCAGCAATAAGTGAAATCACTCAACTTTTGTCAAAAGACTACCCCCACATTAAGGGCCTGAAATTATCGGTCAACTTCCTTAACGAGATGGCAAAGCTATTTTATTTAAAATGCGGTTTTAAAGATACGGGAAAAGTTTATGAAGGAGGGCCGGCCGGGCCTCAGCATATCTACAGGCTGGACCTGTCAAAATCATGAGCATATAGCCCTGCACCTGGCAGGGGGGGGGTTATTATAACTTATTCTAAGTGCTAAATGATTTCCCTCAACCGCAACCACCGGTTGCATTGGGATTTTTAAGAACAGATGATGAGGCGAGAGTGAGGATTTACAAAAGGTTTAAGCTGAATATATAAAAAGAGCTTATTTGAACCGGCATATACCTGTGAAGATTGATGTGGCTTCTAACTTCAAGTAATATTGAAGAGTAAAGATTCAACACCTTTTATGTGCTATATTTAAAATAGAGTCCATATAAATGAGGGAAAATGATGTCAAAAATAAATAAATATGAAGGTAGAAAAATCACTGTCTTTTTCGATTCCGACAGGTGTATTCATTCCCGGAACTGTGTATTAGGCCTGCCATCAGTCTTTCGGGCAAACATAAAGGGAGAATGGGTAGATCCGAATGGGGCGTCAGCCGAAGAAATAGCCTCCATAGTGAGAACCTGTCCTTCAGGAGCACTTACCTATTGCAGAAGTGATTCAGGCTATGAGGAAATGGCGCCTCAGGTAAACCTCATTAAAACACTGGAAAACGGCCCCCTGTCAGTTCATGCAACCATCTTTTTCGAAGGGAAATCGACAGGCAACCGTGCCGTTCTTTGCCGCTGCGGGGCCTCCAAAAACAAGCCTTATTGCGATGGAAGCCATAAAGAAATCAGCTTCATAGCCACCGGTGAGCCCCGGACAGGCAAGATCGATCCCCTTGAAAAGAGAGACGGACCGCTGGCTATCACGCCATTGAAAGATGGCCCTCTCATAGCAGAAGGAAACCTCGAACTCTGTTCGGGCACAGGCCGCCCCCTTCTCAGAACACAAAAAACCTTCCTTTGCCGCTGTGGAGCATCAGCAAACAAACCGTTTTGTGACGGTTCCCATAAAAAAGCCGGTTTTAAAAGTGACTAAAAGTGAGCCTGTTAAGAATTAAATCAAAGGTCATCAATAAAGGGTAGCTCTAAATATTATCTACTCAAAACATTGCATACTGCGCTGTTTACCGATTTCAATGTGGCGTTTTGCACACCACACATGACCTGCCTTCGGCATTTCACCGCGGGGCATTTTTATTTTTGCCCATTTGCAATTAATACAATGCTTTTTCTTCACACCGGGAAGGGGTTTATGGCATGGTAAAATCCGGCTTTTTCCCATCTGCATGGAACGCTTGGCACACCAGACCGTGCCGGGAGAAGTCCTCTTCCCATCCATTTTCCGGTCTTTACCGTATATACAGTTTCCACAATTTTCAGCCATTGTAAATAATCACGGGATTATAACTGCCCTTTCCACTTTAAATAGCACACTTATAAGGCAAAATCAAAATTGCCACTACCTGCGACTAATTTAGACCGTCTTTAGTATCTTGTTTTCTTCACCACAGTTTTCTATACTTTCACCATTCCCTCTTATAAATCAACCGCCCTTTATTCATCATGAATAAAAAAGGTAACAAGATTTTTGACGTCATCATAGCAGGCGCCGGTCCGGCCGGATCAAAAACGGCCATTGAACTGGCAGAAAAAGGCTATCACGTCCTCCTTATCGAAAAAGAGCAGTTCCCGCGATATAAACCCTGCGGCGGCGGCATGCCTACAAAAACGCTAACGCAAATCGGTTTTGACATTACACCCCTTATCGAAACTTATATAAACGGCACCCGTCTCACTTTTAACTCCCGCAACCCCGTCACCATAGAAGCAAGGGGGATCGGGGCCATGGTATCGAGAGAGCGATTCGATACCTTCCTGGCCCGGAAAGCCGCCGGCGCGGGCGCCCTTCTCATGGAGCATTGCAGGGTTTTCTCTATCGGCTATGAAGGTGAAATGTGTCTTGTAGAAACGGACAGGGGGCGATTTCATTGCAGGGCCATTGTCGGCGCTGATGGAGCAAAGGGAGTCGTTGCAGGAAAGGCGGGTCTCAAAGGGGAAAGAGAGTTAGCCACAGCCATCGATAAGAGAGTAGAAGTCGATAAAGAGATAATGGCCTCTTTAGAGAACTTTACCATCATGGATTATGGCGTCGTTCCCTATGGCTATGCCTGGATTTTCCCTAAAAGAGATCATGTCTCCGTCGGTATCTATACGACAATGAAAAATCTGAAAGACCTTGAGCTTCGTCTTGACAGGTTTATTTCCCGTCAGCATGTGCTCAGAGGCGGCAGGATCCTCTCTACCCACTGGCACCCTGTCCCTTTAAGCAGAAAAAAGAAACGCCTTCATGGTGATAAAATCCTCCTCGTCGGTGATGCTGCCTGCCTTGCCGAACCATTTTTCGGAGAAGGAATAGCAAAT
Source organism: Deltaproteobacteria bacterium (assembly GCA_029860075.1). Classification (NCBI taxonomy): domain Bacteria; kingdom Pseudomonadati; phylum Myxococcota; class Myxococcia; species Deltaproteobacteria bacterium. The sequence goes on from JAOUBX010000092.1 coordinate 14,367, forward strand.
GCACTTAAAAGCGCATCTATCGCCGCAGCAAAGCTGGATGACTTTCTCTCGGGCCGGACGAAAGGCATATCAGGGTATTCGGAGGAAATATACAAATCGATAACATGGGATTTCAGGTATGCCCGTATAATGCAAAACCTCTTTTACCGCAATCCCCTTCGTTCTCACAGGCTCCTCGGTAAAAAAAAGTATATGGGCAAATGGTTTGCATTAACTATTAAGGGAGAGATGACTTACAGGGGGCTTTTCTTCAGGACCCTCTTAACTCTTCCCCGCTGGATAGGATCTTACAGGGATTAAAACCCTACACCTGCTTTTCCCCTTTCCCCTTTTAATCTGCCGGCAACCTCTCTTCCGGCAATGAGGCCTGAAGCAGCAGCCTGCAGAAGCCCCCGGCTTATACCTGCGCCGTCCCCAATGGTAAAGAGCCCTTTAAGGGCACTCTCCATAGAAGCAGATACTTTCAGCCTGTGAGAGTAGAACTTGACCTCTACGCCATAAAGAAGGGTATGATCCGAGTTAATTCCCTCAGCCAGGTGATCGAGAGCTTCCAGCATTTCCATAATATCTTTGAGGTATCTGTAGGGGAGAACAAAGCTGAGATCACCCGGTGTCGCTTCTTTCAGTGTTGGCCTTACTATACTTTTATTGATCCTCGATGGTGTGGATCGCCTTCCCGCACGAAGATCACCAAGCCTCTGAACGATGATTCCTTTTCCAAGGAGATTGGCAAGAGCGCCGATATGCCTGCCGTAATTGATGGGATCATCGAAGGGTTCGGTAAAGGTGGTGCTCACAAGGATGGCAAAGTTCGTATTTTCGCTGCGCCTTCCTTTGTAACTATGGCCGTTGACGGTAATGAGGTTTCCCGCTTCTTCCATGACAACTTCACCGTATGGATTCATGCAGAATGTCCTTACCCTATCATCGAATGTCTTCGAATAATGAATAAGCTTGGCTTCATAAGCGGCGTCGGTGAGTTCCTTTGTCACCTCGGCAGGCACTTCCACCCTGACGCCGATATCGACAGGTGAGGGAATGGAGACAAGAGAAAGCCGCTTTGCCTCACCAGCCATCCAGGAAGCCCCAATCCGTCCCGGCGCTGCAATAACATATGGGGCGTCAAAGCCTCTGTCCTTTCCGGCAGTGACGCCCGTCACCACTCCCCTGTCGGTGTTGATTTCCACCGCTTTTGTACCCGTTATCAGTTTGACATGAGGCATGAGTCGCTCTCTCAGAGTTCTGAGAATATTCTGGCAACCGTCTGTACCGAGATGTCTTATTTTCGTTTCTAACAGTTCAAGGTCCGCTCTCTGGGCATTCCTTTTAAGATTTAGCAGCTTTTCACTCTCCTCGCCATAAAGATCAGGAGGCGCTCCAAGGGAAAGAAAGATCTCATTTACCTCTTCAATTAGCCGTGCCAGTTCTTCCTTTTCAATTATCTCTCCAAGATTACCTCCCACATCACCCGAAAGGATAAGCTTTCCATCACTGAAAGCCCCTGCTCCCCCGAAACCGGTCAGCAGTGGACCCGGTTCTCCTTTCAACGGTTTTTCTCCCTTTTCCTTCCAGCTTATCCGTTCATCGAGATCTCTACCCTGTTCGATAATGACAATGTCCTTTTCACCTTTCTCGACAAGGGCAAGGGCAGAGAAGAGACCTGCCGGGCCTGCGCCGATAATAACAGCGGCCATGGTCC
>JAOUBX010000093.1 GCA_029860075.1 Deltaproteobacteria bacterium
CGTTGCCGGTCCTCTCGGTGTGATTCATGCGGTGAATACCTGGGCCCATGAAAAGAAGAACTATCGCTACGGCCCCATTGAAGAAAAAAACTGCCCTTGACGGGCAACTATACGCAGGTCATCTGGAAAAAAACCAGACCTGCAGGCTGTGCGAAGGCCCTTTGCAGCGGCAGCGCCCTTGTCGTCTGCAACTATGATCCGCCTGGTAATGTTGTGGGAGAAAAGCCTTACTGATTGTTTTTAAATGCTTTTTTATGATTAGTGCATTTTTGAATATTTAGAGAGCGCTCATGAATTTTTTCGAGGTATCCATAATTAAAAAAGCCCGCAATGAGTCATTGCGGGCTTTTCCTTTTCAGCTTATATTGACTTCTTGTCAGTGACTGCACCCGGGGCCATGCACATGGCCATGGGCCATTTCATCTTCCGTTGCATCTCTTATTTCAACGAGTTCCAGTTCCATTTTAAGTTTCTGGCCGGCCAGGGGATGATTAAAGTCGATAGTTATATTCTCCTCTTCTATCTTCTTGACCGTAACAGGCACTTCATGGCCATCCTGCTGGGTGAGGAAAGTCATTCCTTCCTTAAGTTCGACCCCTTCAGGGAAATTCGATTTGGCCGTAATCTTTACACCCTCCTCAACATATTCACCGTAGGCCTCTGCCGCTTCGAGTTCGATCGTCGCCTTTTCGCCTGCTTCCATGGTGGATAACTTTTCTTCCACCTTGGGAAACATATGGTCCGATGAACCGAGGAAGGAATAAGGGTGCTGGTCTTCCGTACTGTCCTGTATGGTTCCTTTTTCATCGGTTATTTTATAGTGAATGGTTGCTACTTTTGTTGCTTCTATAGACATAGCTTCTCCTTCTTTGTTATCGATTTTATAATGCTTTATGCCATCTGATCGCTTAGTCTGGCGCCACCCATAAGATGAAGGTGAAGGTGAAAAACAACCTGTCCTCCCTCTTTCCCTGAATTTATGGCAACCCTGAAGCCTGAGCTGTCAATGCCGAGTTTCTTTGCCACCCTGTTTGCCGTCAGCATAAGGCCTGAAAGGAGGTCTTTATCTTCCTCCCCGCAATGAGAGAGTTGTTCCACATGCCTTTTGGGAAGGACCAGCACATGGACGGGGCTTTGGGGCTTAATATCTTTAAAGGCCAGAAAGTCATCGTCTTCATAAACCTTATGGGAAGGGATTGACCCTTCCACAATGTTGCAAAAAAGACAGTCAGACATGCTAAATCTTCTTTCTTTGGGCCTTCTCGGCAATGCCTGAAGTCCCCATGCGCCTTTTGAATTCCTTGGCAATCTCTTCGGGGCTGATTTCCTTGTGGCCCATCAGCACCAGACAGTGGAAGAAAAGGTCCGTTACTTCATGGACAATCTTTTTCTTGTCACCACCCTTGGCGGCGATAATAACCTCTGCCGCCTCTTCTCCGATCTTTTTTAGGATAGAATCATCCCCCTTTTTGTAAAGGAGCGCCACGTAAGATTGATCCTGCATATTTCGCTTTCTCTCCATGAGCACGCTAAAAAGATCTTCCAGCGTTTCCCCCAGACGATTTTCATCCTCTTTTATCGCCATATACCTCCCCCTCGTCAAATATTTTTTTGGAATTTTCAATAAGTGAATCACCTTCAACCTTCCTGTAGAAACAGCTGTAACGGCCTGTATGGCAGGCCGCTTTTTCCTGGTCGACCTTGATGAGAACCGTGTCGCCATCACAATCGAGGAAGATCTCCCTTACTGCCTGCACATGGCCTGATGATTCCCCTTTTAGCCATAATTTTTTTCTCGACCGGCTATAGTAATGCACCTTGCCTGTTTCAATGGTTTTTTCAAAAGCCTCGAGATTCATATAGGCCATCATGAGCACATGACCGCTTTTGAAATCCTGCGTTATTGCCGGGACGAGCCCCTTTTCATCGAATTTGACTTTATCACTCACTTTCATATTCTGACGGGAAGGTCCCTCTCCTTAAGATATTCCTTAACTTCCTTCACGGTATATTCACCGTAATGAAAGATCGATGCCGCCAATGCCGCATCAGCTTTCCCCCGTTGAAAACCGTCATAAATATGTTCAGGATTACCCACGCCACCGGAGGCGATAACGGGAATGGCAAGGGCGTCTGAAATGGTCCGGGTCAGCTCAATATCAAAACCGTCTTTCGTTCCATCACAGTCCATGCTGGTAAGGAGAATTTCACCGGCGCCGAAGGCTTCCATCTTGCGAGCCCACTGGAGGGCGTCAATGCCTGTCGGATTTCGACCGCCGTGAGTAAAAACTTCCCATTTAGATTCAGTGCCTGACACCCTTTTTGCATCGATGGCGACGACAATGCACTGGCTGCCGAATATTTGGGAAGCCTCCTTTACAAATTCAGGGTTCCTGACGGCTGCCGTGTTAATGGAGACCTTGTCGGCGCCGGCATTGAGCAGTTCCCTGATATCTTCCACTTTTGAAATCCCGCCGCCTACGGTAAGGGGCATAAAGACGTCATTGGCGGTGCGTCTTACCACATCGAGGATAATGCCCCGTTTTTCGTGAGAGGCAGTAATATCGAGAAAGGTTAGTTCATCAGCGCCCTGCCTGTCATATTCCCTTGCTACCTGAACAGGATCTCCGGCATCTTTGAGATCGAGAAATCGGGTTCCCTTAACGACCCTGCCGTCTTTTACATCAAGGCATGGAATAATACGCTTGGTCAGCACCTTAGCCTGTCCTGCCATTTGCGGCAAGGTCAACAGCTTCTTTGAGGTCGAGAGCGCCCGAATAAATTGCCTTGCCTGTAATTACCCCTTCTACGCCGTCATTTACGAGAGGAAGAAGCTTTTTAATATCGTCAATGGAAGAAACACCGCCCGAAGCTATAATCGGTATATCGACAGAAAGCGCCAGTTCACGGGTCGTCTCAATATTGGGTCCCCGCATCATTCCATCTCTCGATATGTCCGTATAGATAATGGCAGCCACGCCATAATCTTCATATTCGGCAGCCAGCTCCATGGCGTTTTTGGAAGTCACCTCGGCCCAGCCCTTGATGGCTACCTTTCCTTCTTTTGCATCAATACCGACGACGATTCTTCCATGGTATATATCACAGGCCTTGATCACAAATTGGGGACTCTTCTGGGCAATTGTGCCGAGAATGACCCTGTCTGCACCCATGGAAATATACTCATCGATTGTTTCGATGTCTCTTATGCCGCCGCCGACCTGGACAGGAATACTGATGGCATCGATAATATCTTCAATAATGTCCTTATTCCGGGGCGTTCCCTTAAAAGCGCCATCGAGATCGACAAGATGAAGCCTTGTCGCTCCCAGGGATGCCCATTTTTTTGCCATTGAGACGGGGTCCGATGAAAATACGGTGTCTCTTTTCATGTCCCCCTGTTCAAGACGTACACATTGACCACCTTTCAGGTCAATAGCAGGTATGATTTCCATTAATTCAACTCTCCAAAAGCTTTTAGTATATTAAGGCCGTCACTCTGGCTCTTTTCCGGATGAAACTGGCAGGCAAAAATATTGTCCTTCCAGATGCTTGAAACAAATTCCAGCCCGTAATCTGTTGTTGTGGCAGCAACATCTTCTTCAGGTAAAATATAGTAGGAATGGACGAAGTAAAAATAGCTTTCATTTTTAATGTTGGCCAGCAGGGGCGCCTCTTTGACTTTATTGACACTGTTCCAGCCCATGTGAGGAACTTTGAGGTGCTCCCTCTGGGGAAAGCGCTTTACCTTCCCCTTGATGACGCCAAGCCCCTTGTGGGCGCCGAACTCTTCACTCTCTTCAAAAAGCAGCTGCAGACCGAGGCAGATGCCGAGAAAAGGCTTTCCCTTTTCTATATGACGGATAACAGGCTCTGCAAGGCCCCGTTCCTCCAGGTTTCGCATGCAGTCTCTAAAAGCGCCTACACCGGGGAGAACAATTTTGGAGGCCTTTTCTATGGATTTTACTTCACCGGAAACAAGCGCATCACAACCTGCCTTTTCAAAACCCTTCTGGACGCTTCTCAAATTTCCCATGCCGTAATCTACGACAGCAATCATTGTCTATAGTCTTCCCTTCGTCGAGGGAACGCCCTTAACCCGTTCATCTTTTGTTGTCGCCCCGTCAAGGGCCCTTCCAAATGCCTTGAATACCGCTTCCAGGCAATGATGGCTGTTTGTGCCTCTTCTCAGGTCTACATGAATAGTCATTCCCCCGTTGGATGCAAGGGCCTGGAAAAATTCACCGGCCAGCTCCACATCGAAGGTGCCTGCCTTTTCAATGGGAATGTCCACATTGAAGGTAAGGTGAGGTCTTCCGCTGATATCGAGGGCTACTTCGGCAAGCGCTTCATCCATGGGAATAAGGGCATTTCCGTAGCGCCTGATACCGCTTTTGCTGCCCAGGGCCTCTTTTATGGCTTGTCCGAGACAAATTCCCACATCTTCCACCGTATGGTGAAAATCTATTTCCACATCGCCTGTGCCATGGACAGTCATATCGAAAAGGCCGTGGCGGGTCATGAGTTCCAGCATATGGTTCAGAAAAGGGATGGGCGTGGATATATTATACTCTCCACTGCCATCGATATTAATAGAGAGAGAAATGTTTGTCTCCTTCGTTTCCCGCTCTATTTTTGCCTTTCTCTCCATCAAAAGCTCCCTCTGTCGATTTAACAGCCATTTTCAGGCCGGAACCTGAATTATAGTTTTCTTGCCGGACCTTATCAAGTCTTTTGTTTATATGGTCCCTTCTTTACTTTAATGGATATTTTAATGATGGAAGAGACAGAGGTCGCAGAGCAGAGGAATAAGAAGGTCTAAATCCCTGATTAATTTAAGGATATCTTTAAACGTTCCAATAGTGGAAAAGACAAATTATTTTGCGGATTCACACCTCTTGAGGGGGTGAGCATAAAAACAGTTAAATTCTGGAAATAAATTTAACGCCTGCTTGTGGCCGGCCTTTTTTCTGAAAACTCTGTGCGTTTTGCCCTTGGAATATCGTTCAGGTTTACCTGATTCATGTATTTACCGGGGGGGCCGGGCAGACGTGTTCAAAGAGAAGGTTTTTGGCGAAACTTATTTTACGACCTTGAGGTGTCCCCGCTTTTTTTCGCTCTTTTGAGTGTCGGAATCCCCTTTATTATCAGGGGAGCCATCCCTTTTGCAAAAGAAAGCCTTGTTATTTCCCTCGACGGCAGCAACGTGAATCCAGGGAATATGAACGTCATAATGAACCCTGTTGATGGACAAAGAGACCTGGATGCCGCTATCGGCAATTATCAGGCAGGGTGTTGCATCCCCACCCATGACAAGCCGCTGCAAGCCCTCCAGCGGCAGATCGACCTCATCGGCATGAATGGTAAGAAAGAAGCTCCCCTCTTCCTCATAGATTACTTCTGCAACGCTCTTTAAGAGTATGTCTGTTTTGTCCATATTCGATTATGCAATTCTCTTCCCTGCTAAGACTTATAACAGAGCGCCAGGTAGCTTGCAAGGCTTTTATGCGCTCCCCGCAGGGGCTTTTTATTGCGCCGACACAATCTGAATAAAAGCGTTCACCCTTTTATTCACCTTTTTAGGCTTTGCTTTTTACTTTACAAGCCCTATGGCATTTCGCTATATTTTCATTAAGGAGAAAAAAATGGATGATAAAGATCTTGAGCATTTCAGGCAACTCCTTATCGAGCAACTATCGGAACTGCTAGGCCACGGACAGGAAACGGTATCTGAAATGATAGGAGAAAAGGCCCTTTTTGCTGATCCTACCGACAGGGCTCTCTTCGAATCCAATCGCAACTTCACCCTGAGAATAAGAGACAGGGAAAGAAAGCTCATCACCAAGATCCAGGAAGCGCTCGATAGAATCGAAGAGGGTACTTTTGGTATTTGTGAAGAATGTGAAGAGTTAATCCCTTTCAAAAGGCTTGAAGTCAGGCCGGTAACAACGCTTTGTGTCAATTGTAAAACAAAAGCCGAGAACCTGGAAAAGAAAGCCAGAACCTGATCCGGCCAAAAATCCCTGCCAGGCCGCTTACCCCTATTAACAGAATTAACAGATAAAGGAGATATTCATGCCGGAGTTGAGGAAAGATCCCATTCTCGACCGATGGGTTATTATATCTACAGACCGTCAAAAAAGACCGACCGATTTTTTCCTGCCCGAAGTTTCTCACAGGGAAGGCGGCTTTTGCCCCTTCTGTGAAGGGAATGAAGACAAGACACCCTTTGAAATTTACGCAAGGGGAAAAGAAGACCGGAAAGTTAATGAGCCGGGCTGGTCACTGAGAGTCGTTCCCAACAGGTTTCCCGCGCTTACGATTGAGGGAGACCTTAAAAAAGAGGGGGAAGGCCTCTATGATAAAATCACGGGAGTAGGCGCCCATGAAGTTATCATAGAAACGCCTGACCACACAGAAACCCTCGCTTCCATGAGTGTGGAGAAATTTATAGAAGTCCTGGAGGCATACAGGGCAAGAATTACAGACTTAAAAAGAGATAAGCGTTTTAAATACGTGCTTGTCTTTAAAAATCACGGCATGGCGGCCGGCGCTTCGCTTGAGCACAGCCATTCCCAACTCATCGCCCTCCCCATCATACCCAAGAGGGTCGGTGAGGAACTGGCGGGAAGTAAAAGGCATTTTAACTATAAGGAACGCTGCATCTATTGTGACATTATTCATCAGGAAATTTCACAAAAATCCCGCATTGTCCTGGAAAATGCACACTTTATCGTCCTGTCGCCATTTGCGCCGAAATCTCCCTTTGAAACATGGATCTTACCCAAAAAGCACCTCGCTTCTTATGAAAATATCCCTTCCGAATGCATGGAATCACTGGCGCGGATATTCTCTGAAACACTGAAGAGGCTTGATAAGGCGCTGGGAAGCCATCCCTATAACTTTATCCTCCATACCTCACCTTTTGGCCTGGAAAACATCGAGTATTACCACTGGCACTTTGAAATAATGCCCAAACTGACCAAAACCGCCGGTTTTGAATGGGGTTCAGGCTTCTACATAAACCCTACGTCTCCCGAAGAGGCGGCCGGGTTTTTAAGAGAAGCCAAAATTTGATGAAATTTTTCCCATGAATATTATCATCGCATCCCCTGAATCTTCACCCTACTCAAAGACAGGAGGCCTGGCAGACGTTGCAGGGGCGCTTCCTTCGGCTTTAGCCAGGCTCGGCCACAAGGTAAAGATATTTACACCTTTATATAAAAGTGTCAGAGAAAAACACGGAAAAATAGCCCACAGGGGAATCAGGATTTCTGTAAAGCTGGGTGATAAAAACCATGATGGCGAACTGTGGCAGGAAGGAAATTATTACTTTATAAAGAATGATCTCTTTTTTGACAGGGAGGAGTTCTACGGCCATGGGGATATCGATTATGAAGATAATCACCTGCGATTTGCTTTCTTCTCTATGGCTATCCTGGAGGCATTAAAAGCAATAGGCGAAGAGGCGCATATTATCCACTGCCATGATTGGCAAACGGCGCTCATTCCGCTTTACATGAAGCTGTATTATCGTGAAGAAGCTGTCTTTAATAAATCGGCCGTGCTCTTTACCATCCATAATATGGCTTTCCAGGGGCTCTTTCCCAAAAAAGTGATGGACCAGATTGCTTTGCCGTCCGGCCTGTTTAACTATAAGGGGCTTGAGTTTTATGAAAAGCTGAATTTTATGAAAGCGGGCCTCATCTTTTCAGATCTGCTCTCCACCGTAAGTATTAAATACAGTAAGGAGATCCAGACAAAGGAAATGGGATGTGGCCTCGAAGGCCTGCTTCAGGAAAGAAAGAGAGATCTCTATGGTGTGGCTAACGGCATTAACTACGATGAATGGGACCCTGAAACTGATAAGTATATCCGGGCAAACTATAGCCATAAAGATATAAGAAACAAAAAGCTCTGCAAGAAAGAGTTGTTGGATATATTTAAACTCCCCCATAAAGAAAATATTCCTCTTGTGGGGCTCGTATCGAGGCTCGACCCGCAAAAAGGATTCGAACTTATCAGGAAGGGACAAAAAAGCCTTATGGCCCTCCCCATCCAGATGGTCTTTCTCGGCAAAGGGTCGAAAGAGATAGAAAATTTTCTTCATAAAATGGCTAAGGAAAATCCGGACAGAGTAGGCCTTTCTATCGGTTACGATGAAAGCCTTGCCCATAAGATAGAAGCGGGAGCCGACATATTTCTAATGCCTTCCCGGTATGAGCCCTGCGGCCTTAATCATCTTTACAGCCTCAAATACGGGACTGTGCCTGTTGTAAGAGCAACAGGCGGCCTTGATGACGCCATTACCAATTACAGTTATAGCCGAAAAAAAGGGAATGGTTTTAAATTCAGGGCATTTAAACCGGCAGCCATGGTAAATGCCCTTAAAAAGGCCGTCAGCCTTTTCCTTTCTGATCGTGAAGACTGGGAAGGCCTCATAAAAAAGGCCATGCAGGAAGAGTATACATGGCACATGTCTGCCGACAGATATGTTAAACTTTATCATAAGGCCATTAGTAACAGCCGGGAAAGACCAGGGAATATAACGGAGGTTATGAGGTGAAACTCTCCTTTGATAAGGGCTTTGGCCTTTTAAGTGAAATTATCAGAATATCCAACTCCACTCTCGATATCGATACGAGACTTAAAAATATCCTCTATATTTTTTCTTCTGCCATGGAATTCAAGGATGTAGCGCTTTATGTACTCGATGCTGAAAGTGACGAATTATACCTTAAGTGCCACAAGAATGGTATTTTCAGGGAAGAGTTTAGCCTCAAAGGGACGCCTGCGGCAGCGCTCTTTTTGGAAGGAAAAAGCTGCCTTCTCGGAGGCAGCAAGGAAGAAAGGGCCTTTCTCACCCGGATTTCGGGGGATGACCAGGCTAAAAAGGGTGGCATATTCCCCATAAGAGACGACAAGTTTTATTTCGGCGCATTGATCATTATTACAGGGGAAGGTATGGACCTTGATGAAGAAGACCTTAAGCTCATTACCCCCATTTGCCAGGAAATTGCCGGCACAATGAGAAATGCCCAGCTCTATTCGAGAACACGTGAGATGGTAGAAGATCTGCTCATGATAAACGATGTCTGGAAAACCATGAGTTCCACCATCAAGCTTGATGAATTGCTCCACCTTATAATTCAGAAAATTTCAACGGCCCTTAAGGCAAGCTATGGTCTTGTCAGGCTAAAAGATGAGGAGGGCAGGAAGGCACCCGTATTTTTTTGCAATACCAATGACAGTCTTGAAAAGGAAACACTCTTAAGGGCTTGCGACCTTGTTTGCGGTCATGTCTGCAGCCGTTTTGCGGCAACGATTATTGATGATCTTCCGCAGAGATTGGATTTGATACCGGAACAAAGCAGGCATCTCTTTAAAACGGTAATGGCAGCGCCTGTTATGTATCGCGAAAAACAGATCGGCTGCATTATTCTCTTCGGCAAGGAAGAAGGCGCAAGTTTCCTGAAAAAGGACCTGCAGCTCTTTGCTACCATGGCTTCACAAATGTCCGCCGTCACAAACAATGCGCTCCTTCTGGAGCATATGGAATTAATTAACAGGGAAAAAGAGGTAATGGTTCGTGAGCTTTCCAACCTTTTTGAACTTAACAAGGCCGTTATGACAACGATAGAGTTGGACCGGCTCCTCCATATAATATTGACGGCTGTTACTATTGGAGATGGTTTTGGCTTTAACAGGGCCATGCTCTTTCTCTACAATGAGAAATCAGGCTTTATCCAGGGAATGATGGGTGTCGGTCCCGATTCGCCTGAAGAGGCATGGAGAATCTGGGCTGAGATCAATGAAAAAAGGAAGACCCTCCAGGATATTCTTAAGGATGAGCAAGAGATTCTTCCTTCGTCAAAGCTCAATGAAATGGTAAAGAGCATCAGGGTGTCGGTAAGAGACAAAAGCATTCTTGGCCTTACGGTCCTTGAAAAACAGCCCTACAATATTAAGGACGCAAAAACCGATGCCAGGGTACATATGGATATCCTTGAGCGTATCAATTGCAGGGCCTTTGCCACGGCGCCGCTAATGGCGTCGGGAAGGGTTGTCGGTGTTATTCTCGTTGACAATATTTATAACGAAAGACCCATTACCGATGACGATATCAGGCTGCTCACCATTTTTGCAAACCAGGCCGGTGTGGCCATCGACAACTCCATACTCTACAGAAATATGCAAAATGCTCACAAGGAGTTGAAGGAAGCGCAGGGTAAACTCCTCCACACGGAAAAACTGGCGGCACTCGGTGAAATGTCGGCAGGCGTCGCTCATGAAATTAGAAATCCTCTCGTATCCATAGGAGGTTTTGCCAGGCGCCTGTCGAGAAAGCTGGAAGAGCAGGAAGAAAAAAAGTACATCGATATTATCTGCAAGGAAGTAGAAAGACTGGAAGCAATCCTTAATGAAATCCTCATCTTTTCCCGTGAAGAGCCGGCGGAAAGAGAAACACATAATATTAATGTCGTTATCGATGATACATTGCAGTTTTTCTGGAATGATTTCAAAAAAAATGGTATAGACGTACTAAAAGAACTGGAAGAACATATGGGTATGGTAGAAGCAAACTACCACCAGTTGAAGCAGGTATTTATCAATCTTTTCTCCAATGCGCGGCATGCCATGTCTCATGGCGGACGCCTGAAAATCAGGAGCTATGAGACGGATTATGAGGGGACCGACTTTATAATGGTTGAAATAAGTGATACGGGTGGAGGAATCCCTTATAGTGTAATGACCAATATATTTAATCCTTTTTTTACGACCAAGAACGAAGGGACGGGGCTGGGCCTGGCCATAACGCACAAGATACTCAGTACCTACAAGGGGGATGTGGAGGTCATGAATAACGAAGAAGGCGGCGCTACATTTGTTATAAAAATTCCCGTCATAAAAAAAAAGCAGGACTAATCATCAAACTTATACAGGAGGGGTGCAATGAAAAAGATTATGGTTGTCGATGATGAAGAAAATATCAGGTTTCTCTACAAAGAAGAATTGATGGATGAGGGATATGATGTTATTCTGGCTGCAAGTGGAGAAGAAGCGATAGACCTGCTGGGAGAGAGTGAGCCCGACCTTGTAACGCTTGACATAAAAATGCCGGGCATGGACGGCATAGAAACACTTAGAAAAATAAAGGAGATTAATAAAAAAATCCCCGTTGTACTCTGCACCGCTTACGGCCAGTACAAGCAGGATTTCAGTTCATGGGCATCCGATGCCTATGTCGTTAAATCAGCCGATCTTGGTGAACTGAAATCTATTGTTAAGGAGATTCTCGATAAAAACAACTGATATGAACTTCTTTTGTAAAATCAAAAAACTCTTTTTTTCCGAAACAGATATGTCCATAGCCGAGACAAATGCAATGGACAACCTGCAAACATCCATCCTCTTCGAAATCGGGAAGGCCATGAGTTCTTCCATGACGGACAAGGAAAAAACCCACAGGCTTATTACGGAAGCGGTAACCATGGTATTGCAGGTTGAGCGGAGTGTCCTTCTCCTGAAAGATGAAAGCGGCCGTCTCCTCAAGGCCGAGGGAGGCAGCGGTATTGTATCCGATGAGTTTCTGGAAGGACTGGAAATAGAACTGGGCAAAGGCATTATGGCTGACGTTGCTCTCAAGGGTGAGTCGAGGCTTGTCTGCGCTATCGATGGTGAAGATGAAGTTATAAAAAAAGTGATTGATAAATTCCAGGTTGATTCTCTTATTACGGCGCCACTCAAGGTAGAGGGGAAAATTCTTGGCGTCATTACAGCCGATACAAAACGATCGGGTGAAGCTTTTGTTAACAGCGATTTAAAGCTCCTTTCCGTTCTGTCAAACCTTGCCGCTGTTGCCGAGGAGAATGCCGCTCTCATTGAAAGCCTGAAAGATAAGGCCTCCCGTCTCAATGCGCTCTTTGAAATAGGAAAGGCCCTTAACTCGACACTCAAGCTGGAAGACCTTCTTGATCTCATCATTGATAAAGCCATTGAAGTGACAAGTGCTTCGAGCGGATCGATCATGCTCAGTGACGCGGAACAGGGCGTTCTGGTGATGAGGTCCTCAAGGGGGCTTAGCGCAGAAGTTATGAAAAATACACGCTTCAAAATCGGTGAAGGCGTTACCGGCTGGGCTGCCGAAAATGGAAAAGCTCTAATTGTACCTGATGTTACAAAAGATGAACGATACCGGTCTGTCAATGAAAAGGTAAAGTCGGAACTAGCCGTGCCCATGATTCTTGAAGGTGAAGTTATCGGTGTTATAAATGTTGATCATTATGAACTCAATGCCTTTACCTGCTGGGACATGGAAACGCTCTCCACTCTCGCTTCGGCGGCCGTCGTGGCTCTTAGGAATGCCGAACTTTTCGAAAAGCTGGAAACCTGCAGCACCTCCAAATAAAGTAAATATTTATGGATCTTGCTCCCGGGACAAATATTTTAAGCGTATCCCAGCTTAACAGCCTCATCAGTGACGTCATCGATGAAACTTTCGGCTTTGTCTGGGTTGAAGGAGAAGTGTCAAATCTTAGGATTCCCGCATCAGGGCATAGTTATTTTACGCTTAAAGATGCAGAGAGCCAGATCAGGGTCGTCCTCTTCAGGGGGGCCGGGCAATCACTTCAGTTTGACCTGAAGGATGGACAAAAGGTAATCTGCCTTGGCAAGCTTTCCCTTTACAAGCAGAGGGGTGAATATCAGGTCATTGCAGAGCATATGGAACCGTCAGGCCTGGGCTCGCTGCATCTTGCTTTTGAACAGTTGAAAAAGAAACTCGAAGGAGAGGGCCTTTTCGAGGCCGGGAAAAAGAAGCCCCTTCCCTCGTGCCCCAAAAAAATAGGTATCGTTACCTCTCCCACGGGGGCGGCTATAAAAGATATTCTAAATGTTCTTGAAAGAAGAAATTCCACCATAGAAGTCGTTATTTCTCCCACAGCGGTCCAGGGCGAAAAGGCGCCCCGTGAAATTGCGGCGGCAATCGAAGCGCTCAATGAACTCGGTAACATAGACGTTATCATCGCAGGAAGGGGAGGCGGTTCACTGGAAGACCTGTGGGCCTTTAATGAGGAAATTGTTGCCAGGGCCATTCATGCATCAGCCATCCCTGTTATTTCCGCCGTAGGCCACGAAAGGGATTACTGTATTTCCGACTTTGTTTCTGATTTAAGGGCGCCTACCCCTTCGGCGGCGGCGGAGATCGTTGCAAGGAGCGCAAGTGAACTTTCAAGGGAACTCCTTCATTTGAGGGAAAGAATGGAGTTGTCCATTAACAGGATACTTTCAAACCTCAGAAACAGGGTAGAGAGAGAAAAAAAACTGCTCATCGATCCCGGGAAAAGGCTTTCCGAGTCTAGAATGCGTATCGATGATCTTGCTTTCAGGCTTGAAAGACGGATGAGAGATGATCTTCAGCTTATGAAGTCCGGCTTGAGAGGATTGGCGGGCAAGCTCGACAGTTTAAGTCCACTCGCTGTCCTTTCCCGAGGTTACTCCATAGCCACGGACCTTTCAACGGGTAAAGTCATCCTCGACAGCAAAGAAGTCAGTTCAGGCAGCCTCATTGGAGTGAGGCTCTTTAAGGGTGAGCTTGAATGCAGGGTGGAGAATAAGAAATAAGCGGGGCTGCAAAAGCCGCCCGGCTATTTGATCGATCCATGATTAAAAAGACTCCCAGGGATAACCGATAATGATACTCACTCCCGGTCCTTCCCGTCCATAGGCAACATCACCGCGAATAACAAAGCCCCCTTCTGTTGCCATCCGAACACCTATACCGGCATCGGAACGATACTTGTCATACAAATCACTGCCTTTGTCGGCGACGGCGGCCACTTCGTAAAAGAAAGCCATCTGTATGGATGTGCGGATATCTTTGGCGACCCAGATATTAAAGGGCGTTGATTCTTCCGTAATATTCCAGCGATATTCCACGCCGGCAAAGCGGATATGGGCTCCCTTAAAACGGCTCATGGGATAGGCGCGCATGCGGCTCGTGCCACCCAGTCCCCCGGCTGTTCCGTAACGATTACCGCTGATAATGTTATCGACGACATCATTACAATCCTGCTGTTCCGCCGGTGTACCAATGGCACAGTTAAAACCGTAAATATTCTCTACAGCTGCACGGTCCGTTTCTCCCTTGGATCGTACCACGGCATCGGCCTGAAAATAATTGAGCACCAGCGTATCTCTTCGCCGCAGAGGGATATAGCCGGTCAGGTTGTACTGCATTGCATACTGGTCAACGGCATGTCTCTCCCGTTCCATTACCTGGCTGGCGCTTACGTCAAAACGTAGCCCCACGCGGGGATTCTGGTAATCATCGGTATAATCGATGCGCATGCCGACAATACCCACACCGTATTCGATGGTGTCGCTGTCTTTAAGGTCTTGCGTCAGATTGCCATCTGAATCGCGCAACTTTGATATATGCCATCCACCGTCATAGCCCATGGTATAAAACTCAAGCATGCGGTCAAAAAAGGTGCCCGTCAGCCGTGCGCCAAGGAAGTTGTTTTCATCCATTTCAAGCAGGGTGTAATCATCCTTATCTCCCCCGATACCACGGGCGCCAAAACTCTGGATCAGAATTTTACGAAACTTTGAACCGGTCAGATCGACTATCAGTCTTTTGGAAAGGAGATGAACATCGGAAAGGGCAAAACCTCCCCCTTCGAGATCCCCATCCAGCATATAGGTGTAGAAGTCGGCATAGCTGTTGTTTACGTTTGACACGGCGCCAACAAGGCCGGCGCCGCTGCCTAAACCGGGTAAGCTGTAAGGCGTAACAAAAACATAATAGCCCTGCTCATCGAGAAACTGGTCCCGGCGGCGTTCCATGGCATGGGCATCAGCAAATAAAACAAAGATTAAAAAAACAGGGAATATTGACAACAGTATTCTGCAAAAAAGACGGGACATTTTGAAAATATTCCTTAAATATTGTTTACAGACAATTCAAGATCAGAAAAAAACAAAAATCCAAAAATAATGGTTAGTAATTTCCTGTATGGAACGATCATGTTGTACTTCTCCTTTTCATATTTCTTATCCATTTGAAAGAATGACAGGTTATTTCAAAGGGCCAGATCCACCTGCACAGGGCAGTGATCGGACCCCATGACCTCGTTTAAAATATCGGCGCCTTTTACCTTGTTTATCATGTCGGCTGAAGCAAGACAATAATCGATTCTCCAGCCAATATTCCTGGTCCTTGCCCCGGCCCGGTAACTCCACCAGCTGTATTTTGTATCTTCAGGTTTTTTATGTCGGAATGTATCGATAAAATTAGAGGCTGCAAGATTATCCATACCGTCAATCTCTTCCTGCATATATCCGGCATTTTTATTGTAGTTTTCCTTTGGCCTCGCAAGGTCGATTTCCTTATGGGCTACGTTAAAGTCACCGCAGGTGATGAGGGGTTTTTCTTTTTCTAAACGTTTCAGGTAGGCAAGAAAATCGGCGTCCCACTTCTGCCGATAGCCGAGGCGCTTAAGTTCACTGCCCGAATTGGGTGTATATACATTGACGAGGAAAAAATCATCAAACTCAAGGGCCACCACACGCCCTTCCTGGTCATGCGCTTCAATTCCTATGTCGCAACGGGAGGCAAGAGGCTTCTTTTTGGTAAGAATGGCTGTGCCGGAATACCCCTTTTTTACAGCCGAATTGGAAAAGAGGTGATAACCGTCAATCTCAGACAGCGCCTCACTTACCTGATCATCCTGGGCCTTTGTTTCCTGGAGGCAGAGCACATCGGTATTCATACTGTCCAGCGATAATTTAAAATCCTTTTTCATGACGGCACGGATACCGTTAACATTCCAT
>JAOUBX010000094.1 GCA_029860075.1 Deltaproteobacteria bacterium
CTCTCTCTTGCCCTTGGCGCTTTTATTGCCGGCATTGTTATTTCTGAATCGGCATATAGCCATCAGATTACCGCATCAGTGCTTCCTTTCAGAGATATCTTTAACAGTATTTTCTTTATCTCCATCGGTATGCTCATCCGCTTTGATAATCTCATTGTCCACTGGCTTCCAATCATAGTGATTACAACACTGATCATTCTCTTTAAAGCGCTTGTTATCTCCCTGATTTTTTTCTCTATGCGATATGCGGCAAGGGTTTCCTTTATAGTCGGCTTTGGTCTCGCCCAGGTGGGAGAATTCTCTTTTGTTCTTTTAAAAATAGGTCAGGATGCGGCTATTATAAACCAGTTCAAGTACCAGATTCTTCTCTCTTCAACGGTCATTACCATGATACTTACACCGATTATGATCAGGTTTGCTCCGGTTATTGCATTGAAACTTCCCGACCTTACACCTAAAAAGTGGCAGAAACTGGAAGAGGTTGCTGTCGGCACTTCCAGTCTCATCAATCATGTTATTATTGCAGGTTATGGTCTTATGGGGCAGCACCTTGCCAATGTTCTTAAAAAGACAGGCATCCCCTATATGGTGCTCGATATAAATAATGAGAACGTACGCCGGGCCAAAGATGACGGGCATCTTGCCTATTATGGGGATACGAGCTATCCGGAAGTTCTTCGAAGTGTCGGTATTACGGCGGCAAAGGTTCTTGTTTTCTGCATATCCGACCCGGTAGGAACAAGACGGGGAATAAAGATTGCCAAGGAAGTTAACGCTGACCTGCATGTTATCGTGAGAACCAAATATATGGCGGAAATAGCCAGCCTTCTGAAGCTTGGGGCCAACCAGGTTATTCCTGAAGAATTCGAAACATCGGTAGAGATATTCTCAAGAGTGCTCAAGGAATACAAGGTGCCGGGCAACATCATTCAGAACCAGATAGATATGGTGAGACTGGAGGGATACTCCATGCTGAGGGGCGTATCCCTCCCTATGGAAAAGCTGACCAGGATCACTTCCTTTCTTGCGGCAAGCGTCAGTGAAAACTTTTTTGTCGAAGAAAATAATCCCGTTATTAACAAAAGTATTAAAGAACTGGATATCCGGGGGAACGGTGGCGCCAGCATAATAGCCGTTGTGAGGGGAAGCAAGACCAGGACCAACCCGCCTGCTACTTACGTCATCAATAGCGGCGACATACTGGTTCTTCTCGGCAGTCATGCCGAAATAGATACCGCCATGACCCTCCTTAAGGGGCAAAGAGAAGAAGAAGCGCCGGAAGCGACAGCCCATGAACTGTCCTGAATGCGGATACGAGCTTGAAGAAGGGAGTTTACTTTGCGCCGGATGCGGCGCACCGGCAGCCCCCAGGACTTTGTCCTGCCCCGGGGAGAGTGAAAGCAATCAAGCCGGTTTCACAGCGATAAAGAGTCAGGAAGCCATTCCCGAAATACCCCTGAGCGGGCTTCCTGTAAAGAGGTATCCAGGTGATGCAGGAGAGGTCAAAAAAGCTTCCTTTTTCAGAAGAGCGCTGGCCCTCTATTTCGATCTCATGTTGCAGGGAGTTATGGTCGTCATCTTTTTTATAGGCGGTATTTCTACCCTCAAAAAAGGCCTGGCCATAAAAGGCAGTGAAATGGGAATTGAAGATCTCCTGCTTATGACAGGCCCTCTGCTGCTGGCGGCCCTTATCATCAATATGAGCTACTTTACTTTTTTCCACTGGGCAACGGGGCAAACACCGGGGAAAAAACTGAACAATCTTAAAGTCGTAACCATTGATGGTGAAACTCCGGGGCTGGTCAGGTCTTTCGTCAGGTGGGCAGGCTACTTTCTTTCCGCAATGCCTTTTATGCTCGGTTTTTTCCTTGCCGCCATAGACGGACAGAAGCAAGCCCTTCATGATAAATTTGCGGGGACTTATGTCATTGATGCAAAGGCCTGGCCCGAAGCTCCGGAAGCGTGAGCACGGCTTGAACAAGGTCTTAAAAACAAATACGCTTTCTCTTTACCCCATGGTTACAACATGAATGTAATCAAGGGGTGAAGAGAAACTGCAAGTTGAGTCATGATCTTGCCGAAGAACCGCATCAGCCCTTTTTCGTTCCCACCTTTTTCGCCGCGCCTTCCAGCGCTTGCGACGTGGTCATCATCTGACCGAAGCGGTTATTCATATCGATAATTTCCCAGATTTCCGTCGGCAGGGTGCTTTCAAAACCCTTAAAAGTTACGGCCCCGGCATAGTGGAATAACTGCCTTATTTCACCATTGGCATTGATGGCAACGACAAGCCTGATAAGAGAATTGAAAAAGGCAAAGCTTTTGACTATTTCCGGGTCAAGCGAGGCAACAGGCAGCTTAATATCGACAAAGCGGAAATTCCCGGCACAGGCCTTACGGTAGGCTGTAAGGGCTTCACCACTGAGAGCGTCGCCGGCATTATAAATGGCCATCCCCTTTTTGAGGTAACTTCTTATCCCCCTCATACCGGAAGAAAGCGTCTTTTTCACATGAATGCGGGCAGCCTCTACATAGAGTTTGCAGGCCTCCTGTCCCTTGCCGCCGGAAAATGCCTTTCTAAGAGAAAGCTCATACTGCGGCGCCAGGGGCAGGCCGAGAGAATTACCTGTGTAGACCTGGAAGGGAAGGGCCAGAGCAGGGAGGTTTAAGCGCTTTCTTTCAAGTTCCAGGAGTTCCTTAACGGGCGCTATGACCGATGCCGGCCTCGACGTGCCCCTGGCCGATTCATTGATCTTCTCACAGATGGAAACCTTCTGATGACCCCAGAGTGAATCTTCGAAGGTGATAACAGTGGGTGAAGCGCCATAGGAGATGAAACTTCCGGAAATCAGATGCTGGCCTGTGAGTTGATCCAGTTCATGCGCCATTTCGCTTTTGAGCGCTTCTTCACGCTCCTGTACCTGACGCATTGCCTGGTTATCCCTGTCGTCCCCGGAAAGGAGCTTTTTTCGCTTTACCCGGCAGGCATCGATTTCAGCAGTGTATCGCTTTTTGATTTCTTCGGCCCTTCGGGTAAGGTCTTCTCTTTGCTGCCTTTTTTGAAGGAGCGCCGCATACTGTCCCAGGTGCCGTCTGATCTGAATTGAAATCTCCACCATTCCCGCAATATCGCCGGACAGGGAAACAGCGTCTCCAAGGAGGTTATTAAGATATATGCCGCCCCTGTCTTCAAGCTGGGAAAGTCCCTGAAATTTGGTTTTGGCAATGCGGAGGATGGGATCATAAAACTCTTCACGGATGAAATAGGCCATCACATCTTCCTTGAAGAGGGCCGTGCGTTTTGTATAGTCCTTGAGGTCGATAAAGTAGTGGCCCACATTAGTGGCGGTTTTGGCTTTTTTGAGAATGGGCCTTGAACCGAACTGGTAAAGGCGGCCGCTTGCGTAAAGTTCATTTAGTTCTCTGTCCGACTCCTTGCCGCTCAGAGCTTTGAATGCGCCCATCATTTCCTGGGCCCAGGAAGCCATTAACTTGTCCGTTATATGGGCGGCCATATTCACCCTGATCTGCTTGCGGGCTGCATGCTTCTTCATGCCGAGGGCTTTAAGGGGCCGCCAGTTACTGTAGTTTTTAAAAAGGTTTGCCAGATGATCAAGCTTTTTTGACAGGGCCTCGGAATCCTTAAAGTCTTTAGCAAGTTTTCTTGTCGTTGCCACCAGTTCTTTCCTGCTTTTTCCTGAAGAGAGGCTCTTTCCCATCTTTTCGGGATGGAGGAAAAACTGTTCAATGGTGCTAAAGAGTTCGCTCTCAAGCGGCAACCCTGCACGTAGAACGGCCAGCATGGCGCGCCGGTAAAAGGCCGCCCGGTAGCTCCTCATTGCCGCCTTTCGCACTTTCCTTTTTGAAGAAAGCAACTTGTCAATGCTTTGCTCAAAGCTTGCAAAGGCGGCAAGGCTGCCTGCCTTTTTTATAAACGCTTTTTCCTTGTTACCGAGGATGGATGCGGGAACATCATAGGCATTGCAGTCGCTAAGATTGCCCTTAATGTTGTTACAGGAAAGGGCAGGGCTTAAAAGGGCTGACCAGCAAAGGGCAATGCGGGAGCGGGGCGGCATCCGGATCTGATAGGTATGGAGAAGCTGCCCTTTAACGCATTCGTTAAGGAGGTGAAGAGCCGTTGCCAGCGCAAGCGCCGTAATCCGCTTTGTCTCATCGGCAACGGGGATGCTTTCCACCACTTCCGTTACCCTGGAATAGCTGTTTAACAGTATCCAGAGAAGGAAATATGGCGTTTCCTCTTCTCCTTTCGTCCCTGCCATTTCATCTGTGGCGTCGACAAAAAGCCGGATTAGCTTCTCCATAAGGATTCGCCCCCTGCCGTTACTGCCAAGCCAGCTTTCCATAATGCCCGAATCGAGGAGAAACAGGTATTGCGGCGCTAATTCCAGGGCTCTGCGCAGGTACTGATTTTTTAATCCTGCCGGGCTTTTATAGGATTTGGGCCTGAGATCGGCCGTTGAGCCGTGATCGATCATGAGGTAGGAATCACTCTCTTCACCGATTGCGTCCTTATTCCGGTAGATGAAGAGATAGGCCAGTTCTTTCATGGCCTTGTCGAGGACTTCCTTTACATTGGGATCGATCACGTAGGGGAGAGAGTAGTCGGAAAGGGACGTTCCCAGCTTTATTCGCGCATGCTCCAGGTCGGGCCGGATATATTCCTTTACCGGCTTTTTTGCTTCCCTGGCGAGGTCAAATATGGCGTGATAATCGGCAGTCCTCTGTCCTGCATCCATTTACTCCCTCCCGGCGGAATAAAAAAAGGGCTAATCCTGGAAACGGCAGTTGGCCATTAATGAAAATAGATTATCACTGTTTATGCGTGGAATCAACTTTCAGGGTTTAAATTTGACAAATTCAGGCGGAGAGCGGCAGGGTTTTATTATGCATTGAATTTGATTTATCTCCCCCTCCCCTGCCGCAACGGGATACGGAAGAAGCCCGTTAAGCTTCAGGTAAAGCCGGGATTTTTAAAATCATGACTTATTCCCGTAAACAGGTATGGAAAGTACTCTTTCAAAGGGGGGCATGGAGGATGGAATTCACCTTCTCAATAAAGATGTCTTTAGTAAAAGGCTTGGCTATGTAAGGGCACTCCTGTTTTTCAAGGAAAGTATTTTCATATTTTTCTATACCTGCAGTAATGAAGAGAACTTTACATACACTTTTGGGGGATTCCATCTTTAGTCTTTTAAAAAACTCGATTCCGTTAATTTCAGGAATCTGGATATCGCAAATGATGAGAGAGTAATCATCGGTCAATGCTTTTTCCAGGGCCTCAAGACCACCTATGACATGATCTACACTGATATCCTCATAAAAAAGCTTGAAAAACTTGTTGTAAATATCAGCTATATCGGCGTTATCTTCAATGATGAGCACTTTTTTGGTCTCTATCATAAGGCATCCTGTCAGGGTATAAAAATTAAGACAGTGTAAATAAGGGACTGTAATTAACGAATTACAATTAAGTATTACAGAGATTGGAATATAAGTCAAAAAGGGAAGGCGGGTATAAATGGGGCAGCATAATGATGCTGCCGCCCCGTGATTATCGCTTGATCAGGATGAAATTTCTTTGAGAGAGTTCTTTACTTCATCAACATGGCCTTTAACCTTGACTTTTGACCAGATACGGGCAATTTTCCCGTCAGGATCGATGATAAAAGTGCTTCTTACGATGCCCATGGATTCCTTTCCGTACATCTTTTTTAATTGCCATACCCCATAATCCTCCATCATCTTATGCTCTGCATCGGTGAGAAGGGTTACTTTTAAGGCTTTTTTGTCGATAAACCTGCGGTGGCTTGCCTGTGAATCACGGCTCACACCGAGAACCCGCGCATTCATATTGCTGAATTCATCGATGCCTGCGCTGAAGTCTATCGCTTCCGTTGTACAGCCGGGTGTATTATCCCTGGGATAAAAATAGAGAATTACCCACTTGCCTTTCATGCTGCTTAAAGTAACCGGATTGCCGTTTTCATCAGGCAGACCAAATTGCGGCGCTTTGTCTCCAATCGTTAACGTGGACATTAGAAGTCCTCCTTAATTTTTTTTCCAGTGGCCCCTTTTGATGCAGATGTCTCTTGAATGGATTCAACTTTTTCAGGCGCCAAGATGTTGGACAAGAATTTTTATTCCAATGCCGATAAGTATGAGGCCACCTGCTATTTCAATTTTACTTTCGAAAAAATGACCGAATTTTCCACCCATATAAACACCCGAAAATGAAAGCAGGAAGGTGACCATGCCGATGATAATAGCAGGTGAAGCGATATCTACATCAAGAAAGGACAAGGTGAATCCCACGGCCAGGGCATCGATGCTTGTCGCTATGGAAAGGATGAGAAGAATATAGATATTGAGCGTATCTTTTTCCTCCTTTTCTTCATCGAGAAAGGTGGATTCATAAATCATTTTCCCGCCCACAAAGGAAAGTAACGCAAAAGCTATCCAGTGGTCTATTGCCGAGATGAAGCCTTTCAGGCCAAGTCCGGCAAGCCATCCGACGACAGGCATAATGGCCTGAAAAGAACCGAAAAACAGGGCAATCCTGAAGGCATGGCCTATGCGGATCTTTTTTATAGCCAGACCGCTCGATATGGATAGAGCAAAGGCATCCATGGCAAGGCCAAGGGCGATGATGAGAACAGTCAATATATCCATGATTTATGTGCTTAAAGGGGAAGTCAGGCCTCTTAAATGAAATGCAGCGTACTATATTTGAAAAAGAAGGGAAGATGCAACGCTTTTTCTTTAATCCTTACGGTGATGAAACGGCAAAGGAGTTTCGCCATGTTCAAGCCATTTGAACCCGGCCGTTATGATAGCGCTGTCCTCTTTGGTCCACACTGTTTCAGCTTCCCTGTTTTCTATGTTCAGCGCTTCCACAGAGACCTTCACTTTTTGTTTCCTTGAAAGCTTGCCGCTTTTGAAGAGAAAGGCAAATCCCCCTTCAGAAATATTAATGATCTCTCCCCTGATGAACTCTTCTTCTTTTATCCTTGAAGATAATATCATTCCGTCGGCCCTGAAATCGAAGCGCTTGTGCTTTCTTGTAGATGGCACGGTGTATCCCCTGGAAAGAGGATGATCTTTCTGTGAAATAACTTTCACTATCCTGATAAAATCCCTTTTAGCAAAGGGCTTCTTAAGGTAAGGAATCCCTTCCTTTTCAAAGTAACTTATATGGGAAGGAGAACAATTACTGGTAATAAAGGCGGTTTTTAATGCCAGTGCGGGGAATTTTTTTTTCAGCGCCCGGTGAAATTCGATGCCGTCCATTTGAGGCATTTCAATATCGGAAAGAATGATGGAATAGTCCTTTTCTTCTATTGTTTTGAGCGCTTCCACACCATTTAAGACACAGGTAACAGAGGCATGGGCAAAGCATTTTCTGACAAGTGAAATATAAAGTTCAAAGAGGCTTTGGTCGTCATCCACAATCAAGATAGATTCCATTCTTTAAATCCCCCCCAAAAAGAGTAAAGTCCTGTGGCAGGCATTACGGGCAGGTCTGCAATTGATCTATATTTTTAAAATATAGATCAATTTAAAGGCATTGGCAATAAGAGCACGTAAATATTTCTATATGAGGAATTATCCGGGCAAAGCCCCCTGGTTCAGGCTTTATAAATCCTGAATAATGGGAGGGATCTTTTGTCCGGGCACAAAGATTGTCTCTTCTCGTCAGGGGAAGGGTAATGCCCGTTAATATTGATACTCCAGGGCCGTTCCGACGGAGATGGCATTGAGTGAGAGATTAGACTCTCTCACTGTAGAATCGGGGTAGGTAACATCAACTTTAGCATCTGTAGCGCTTAAAGATAAGGACAGGCCGACAAGCAGGTGATCTGAAACCATGTATTTAAAACCAAGTGTGCCATGAGCCCCGATACTGTTTTCAATATTTGAAATAGTCCTGTTTTTTGCAAAAAAATCTGAAATGGCAGGGCTCTGGCTCTCCTTGTCGATGTCGTTAATGTGGTAGGACAGGCCACCGCCTATGAACATCTTGAATGGCGATCTTTTGCTCGTTTCCGTCATGTAAAGGAGCATTAGCGAATAGGTTTTTTGTTTAAAAGAACCATAGTGCTCAAACCTGTCGTCAAGGCCAGCTTCAATATCCGTTTCGAAAGACCCTGTGCCGATTCTAAGGGTCCAATTCTGCAATAGCCGGTAATCGAGTTTGGCCGCCAGAACCGTAGCCGAATCAAAACCTATTTCGACACCTTCAACCTTCGAATTAGTGAGAGATAAATGGTTAATTTCAGCGCCGACGGACAGGCTGCTGTTAAAGGTTTCTTCTTCAGCGCCAAAGGATGCCGTTGAAATAAAAAGCAGTCCCGCCCCCACAAAAGGAATGAAATATTTTTTCTTCTTCATTAAACAAGCCTGTCTAGTTGCATGGAATACCCGAAATAACTTCAGGCAGCGAATTAATGTCACTATCGTTGCAGTCCTTCATAAAGTCGAGAGCAGGATCATTTGAGGGAATGGATGATAAATTTGGCAATACGATCTGCCCCGGCCCGTCGGGAAATCCGTCACCATCGTTGTCACGATAAGGGTCGCTGTCCCAGGTTGTTCCAGGATCAATGCTTTCGGCACCTACCTTTATACCGATACCGTCATCGCTGTTTATCCCCTCATTATTTACAAAGGTTGTGTAAGTGCCGTAGGCTGAATTGGCTGTGTCGGAAAGGGTATAGGGTGAGCCCATTCTTTCGAGAAATTCCCTTGCAATCACGGCATAGCCCGTATGGGACGGATAGATGCCGTCCATGCTGAAGAGGCCCCCGCCGTAACCTCTGTCAAGCACAATCCCTGCGCCGACTTCTTTGCCCGATGCAATATCCTCAAAGAGCCTGTATATATCGACTACAAATACTTTGGGATAGCTTGCCGGATCGGCGTAATCGTTAATATAGTCATTAATGGCGCCAACCCTTGTTTTTACAATTTCCGCCTCAAGCCGGCTAAGCGTCAGTTCGTTGGGAAGAAGATTGATGGCGCTATTCACTGTGGCGTTGTCGGAAGAAATATTCAGGTACGCCGCCGTGCTTGTAAAGGCTGAAAAACCGAGGGCCACAATATCTCCCGGTAAAGCACTCGAGTAGGGTTTTAAAGCCGTTACATGAGGAGAGGCAAAGGCGGCAAGGGCGTCCATGTCTTCCTTGTAAAAGAGGGCACCCATCCTGGTCACGTCAGGCAAGGTGGCAATGAAAAGATAACTGTCTTTTACCGACGTGAGTTCGCTGACGATGGTTGAAATGTTGTTCATTACCGACGTCAAATCATGGCCTTCAGCCGTATCAGAGAGAAAAGCGTTAATTGACGCCTCTGTAAGCTCGCTCCCCTTGCTTGCCGTTACAGTGCCCAGAACGTCGTTCATGCCTATCCAGAGGGTAAATATTTTAAGCCTTTGCTCATGGCCTGACTGCCGGGCAAGGGCTTTGGCTGCCTCAAGCTGCGTTCGGCCCGCAGAGAATGAACCGGAAAAATTTTTGAATTTGAAGATGGGCAACAACAATTTATCGGCGATTTCATTGCCGCTTCCTGTCGTATAATTTATGAAGCTTTTTGCCGTGGCGCCCGGAACAGAAACATTGTAATGAAGAGCATCTGACAGGAGGGCTTTATTTCTGTTTTCATCAATGTCGAGAAGAGGGCTCCCCCAGGTGAGATTGTTTCCAAGAACATTTCTCAGCGCTTTTTCCATGACCGTTGCGTAGCCCTTTGCCTGAGTATGCCGATGGAGATTAACCGTGCTGGAAGAGAGCCTGTCAAAAGCCACTTCCGCACTCTGCATTCCTGCCGTAAAACCGTCGCCGAGAGTGATAAGGTCAACCTTAAGCCGGTTATAATCTGCAAGAGAGGCCAGAAGGTGCGTTTTTGCCGCAATGGGTGAGCGCACACTACCCACTGAATCAAGTGATGTCATCACTTCAAAGGCAGATGTTGAAAAATTGATAAAAGTTGATGTCCCGAAGAGTCCCACAATCTCATTCCTTGTCGTATCTTCTATGACAATACCATCATCAGGCTCTCCATTGTTATCGAGAGACTGCAAAAATCTGCTGAGATTATTAACTTTTGCATCGGAAACAAAGAGGTTTGATGTGAAAAGGTCGAAGGGGAATATATATTCACCGGGCAGGGTTTCACCGATAACGACGCCATCGACGGAAAAGGTTACAGGCTGGTTTCCTTCATAGTAAAACCTCCCTTCACCGTCGGTTCTTCCCATAATGCTTCCGCTCTCAAACATAAGTCCTTTCACGGGCGCGTCAATGAAGAATCCGCTGTCAAGGTCCGATGAGTCGACGGCACATCCGGCAAAAAAGCTTAAAATGATAAAATAGAGGGAGCGTCTGATGAAAGTCTGGCGCCTGATTTTTTCCACGGAATAATTTTCTCTGTTCTTTGGTCTTTGCCCGGCAAAGAATCCCTGTCAGGGCAAGGGCTGAGTTTACAGCCCCCGGCAGATGATGTCAAGGAACAAAAGGAAACAAAAGGATTAAATGTGGAAAATAGCTTGCATTTTTTTTAGAGTCTTCTATACTTTTCTATACCTTGGTTTTACCGGCGCGGAAGAAGGCGCATTTTACGGCTCTTGCCGGGTTTAACGTAAAGTTAAAAAAGGAGAGGACTGATAAGGCGCAGGGGGAATGTTACAGCGGTGATCGGCTATAACAGAAAAATCGTTTTTTATACTTTGCAGGCTTCTTTATAATAGCGCTTTTTCTATTTTTTTTACATCCTGTGGTCTCCCTTCCGTCCCTGGCAAAAACGCTTTGACAGGGTGAAATAGTTTGTTCTGATCATAAATGCTGATTCCCCTGCGAAACTAATCAATATGAAAAAAATGACTAAAGCTGAACAGAATATTATTCTCGGTCTCGATGTGGGATCGACAACGGTAAAGGTTGTCGTCATGGACAGCGCCGGCAAGGAAATTCTCTGGAAGGGTTACAAGCGCCACGAAACGAGACAGCCTGAAACGCTTCTCACTTTCCTTCAGTCCGTTCATGAACAGTTCACTATAGAGCGGGGAAAAGTAAAGGCCTTTATTACAGGCAGCGGTGGCGCTGCTATTGCTCCGTTTATCGGGGCAAGGTTTGTTCAGGAAGTAAACGCCATCTCTCTGGCAGTTGAAAGGCTCTACCCTGAAACCTCTTCCGTCATCGAAGTGGGCGGGCAGGACTCGAAGATTATACTCTGGATTGTCGATGAAAAAACGGGTAACCGGGTAAAGGTCCCCACAATGAATGACAAGTGCGCCGGAGGAACGGGTGCTGTTATTGACAAAATAGGGGCCAAACTCGGTTTTTCCCAGGAAGATATCCAGAACCTGAAAACCGACAGCAGCAAGATACATCAGGTGGCCGCCCGCTGCGGCGTATTTGCGGAAACAGACATTAATTCACTTCAGAAGCAGGGTGTTCCTTCGGGAGAACTCATGAATTCACTTTTCGAAGCCATCGTCCAGCAGAACCTGAGCGTACTCACCAGGGGCAATGTACTTATGCCCAACGTGCTTCTTCTGGGCGGCCCACACACCTACATCCCTGCCCTGACTGACGCCTGGCGGCGAAATATACCCAAGGTATGGGAAGAGAGGGAAGTGACGCTCCCTGAAGGGGTCGATGCGGCAGACCTTATCACCGTTCCTGAAGATTCCCAGTTTTTTGCAGCCATAGGGGCCATTATTTTCGGCCTTGGCGAAGAAGGCAAGACAGGTGTTTATGAGGGTTGTCACAGGTTGGCCGAACATGTGGAAAATGGAAAAATATCACCCGCCGCAAGTGGCGCCGACGCCTTTTTTAAAAATGAGGAAGAACGTGATCGTTTTATCGCTGACTACGCTGTTTCACCCTTTACATCGAAAACCTTCAAACCGGGGGAAAAGGTTAAGGGCTATATCGGTATCGATGGGGGGTCCACATCGACCAAGGGGGTTGTAATTGATGAGAAGGGCGACATTCTCGCCAAGGCCTACCGCCTTTCTGCCGGCAATCCCCTTGAAGATACCAAGTGGGTTGTCAGTGAACTGAAAAAAGCGATTGAGGCAAGCGGCGCTGATTTTGAGGTGGGCGGCGTAGGGACGACAGGTTATGCCAAGGATATGCTCAAAGAGGCCATCCAGGCCGACAGGGCAATCGTTGAAACGGTGGCCCATACGAGGTCATCACTTAAATATTTCAATGATGTGGACGTTATCTGCGATGTGGGGGGACAGGACATTAAGGTTATCCTCCTGAAAGACGGCAGGGTGACGGATTTTAAATTAAATACCCAGTGCTCGGCAGGAAACGGCTATTTCCTTCAAAGTACGGCCAGGCAGTTTGGTTATGATGTGAGTGACTATGCCGAAGCCGCTTTCAGCGCAGGTAAAATTCCTGCCTTCAATTACGGCTGCGCCGTTTTTCTTGAATCAGACATTGTTAATTTTCAGCAAATGGGGTGGCGAAGAGAGGATATCATGGCCGGTCTGGCACATGTCCTTCCCAGAAATATATGGCTCTATGTTGTCCAGGAACCTAACCTCAAAAAGCTTGGCAGAAAATTTGTTTTGCAGGGGGGAACGCAGAAGAACCTGGCAGCAGTAAAAGCCCAGAATGACTATATAAAATCAAAGGTGCCCGACGCCCATATTTTCGTTCATCCCCACACAGGGGAAAGCGGCGCTATGGGCGCCGCTCTGGAAGCTATAGGGACTGATAAATCAAGCTTTATTGGCTTTCAAGCACTGGAAGAACTGACCCTTGCCGCCATCAGGGATGAGACAACGCGATGTTTCTTTTGCAAAAATAATTGCATGAGGACCTTTATCGATATCTCCTCTCAGGAAGGCGCCTCAAGGCGGTATATTATAGCGCCTTGCGAAAAGGGGGATGTTGAAGATAAAGAGGCCATGCTCAAGATCAAAAAAGGGCTTGATGCCGTCAAACATGATAACCCCGATCTCTCCATGGAAAATGCCGACATGGCCTTTAAAAAGAAGTTAATGGAAAGAAAGGCTGCCCCTTCCCTTTTTGCCAATAAAGCGATGGTGAAAAGACAAAAGCTGAGAATAGGGATTCCCAAAGCGCTTAATATCTTTTCAACGGCCCCTTTCCTTATTGCGTACCTGGAGTCGGTTGGCGTTAACCCCAAAAACATCCTTTTTTCAGATTTTACCAACGAAGACATGTTTAAGGAAGGCTCAAGAAGAGGTTCCATCGACCAGTGTTTTCCCAGCAAGGTATCACTTGCCCATGTTCATAACCTTGTTTATAAAAAGAAGGTTGATGTCGTTTTTTTTCCTATTCTCATTAACCTGCCTTCCCCTCTGGTCAATACCGTAGGCAGTTGTACCTGCCCCACCGTACAGGCAACGCCCGAGGTATGCAGGGCCGCTTTTTTAAGAGAAAAGGACACCTTTGCCGAACTGAACGTTCAATACATTTATCCTGTATTGAATCTTGGGGAAAGGGAACTTCTTGAGCAACAAATGCTTGATTGTTTTAAGCCTCTTTTAAAGATTAGCAGAAGGGAAAACAAAAAAGGCGTGAACGATGGCCTGAAGGCTCTTGATTCATATTACGCCCATCAAAGAGAGTTGGGCAGCACGGTCATCAAAATGCTTGAAGATGAAAAGAGGGTGGGCCTGGTCCTCCTGGGGAGGCCCTATCACAGCGACCCCGGTCTTAATCACGGCATCCTTGAAGAAATCCAGAAAAGGGGTTACCCCGTTTTAACAATAGATTCCCTCCCCACAGATGATGAAATGCTGGATCGCCTCTTTGGTGAAGAGGTAAGGAGGGGGGATATAACATCTCCTATGGATATATCCGATGTCTGGAAAAATTCCTTTAGTGAAAACAGCAGTAAAAAGCTTTGGGGAGCCAAGTATGTGGCCCGCCATCCAAACCTTGCTTCTCTTGATCTTTCCAATTTCAAGTGCGGCCACGATTCTCCCATATACTCTGTTGTCGAGGATATCCTGCATAGCTCAGGCACGCCATACTTTACTTTCCACGACATAGATGAGAATAAGCCTTCAGGCTCGATAAAGATAAGGGTGGAGACAATCGATTACTTCCTGGACAAGTATGAGGAGGCGCTTGGAAAAAGAGAAGCCCTGGAAAAGGAACTGGAAGAGAGGGTGAGGGCCTACGAGGAGATTCTCATGGCAGAATGCGGAAAGCAGTGATCGTTATTTGCCTCTTTTTTCCTCTCAGGCGCGGTTGCTTCTTTGTAAATAATAGGCGGACAAAAGGATGAATCAGAAATATAAATCAAAAAATGAGATGTGAGTAGTGTTATGAAAAATGAACTTGTTGAAAAGGTAAATGACTACAGGGATAAGCTCAGGCAGGAAATGGGCCTTCCCGGGGCGGATGTTTCGCATTTCAAAAAACCTGTTGAAAGACCGTTCACAAAAAAGGAACGCCGTCATGTTACCATTTTATGTGGCGGTCTTACTTCCATTCACGATATCTTGATCAAGGGTGTCTTTGAGGGCTTGGGATACAGGGCTGAATGCCTTCCCTCTCCCGACAACAAATCCCTCTCCCAGGGAAAAGAGCACTGCAACCGGGGGCAATGCAACCCAACGTACTACACCGTTGGCAATCTTGTCAAATACCTGAAGAAATTGAGGGCCGACGGCGTTCAAAACATAGAAGATAAATATATTTATGTGACGGCAGGAGCCTGTGGCGCCTGCCGCTTCGGGATGTATGAGGCCGAGTACAGAAAGGCATTGACAGACGCAGGGTTTGAAAAGTTCAGAGTTTTGACTGTCAGCCAGACAGTGGAGACTGATGCCGCTTCCCATGAGAATGGATTGATCCTGGACAGGAAATTTTATACTTACCTTATTAAGGGCCTGGTCATTGGCGATATGATCAACGAGATTAAGTTCAAGTTCAGGCCCTACGAAGTTAATGAAGGCGATACGGAAAAAGCCGTAAAGGAGATACTTGATCTCCTTTACAATGCTTTTAGTGAGAGGAAAAACCTCTTTGGCCGGCTGAGAGAGGCAAAAAAGATCCTTGAAAAGTTAAAGGTGGATTATAGCAAGGCCAAGCCAAAGGTAAAAATTATAGGAGAGTTCTGGGCACAGACAACAGAAGGGGACGGGAATTACGGCTTGCCAAAATGGCTCGAAGAAGAGGGCTGTGAAGTTATGGTTGAACCCATCAGCGGCTGGCTGGATTATACGGTCTGGTGGTGGAAGGCGTACATAAAGGACCGTATCAGGGCCGGGAAAGGAGTCCGAAAAAAGTGGAGCTTTATTTCGCTGCTTTTTAAAATATCCTTTGCCGACTTTCTATTTAAATTCCATCATTCCATGTACCGTTTGGCTCTTGGTTTTGTAAACGCCCCTCTACCGTCCCAGAGGCAGCTGGCCCAGTTAGGGCATAAATACTACAACACAAGAATTGATGGCGGCGAAGGCCATCTGGAGGTGGCAAAAAACCTGATGGCCATAAAGAAAAAGAAGGCCCATCTGGTAATATCCGTAAAGCCTTTCGGCTGTATGCCCAGCACCCAGAGCGATGGTGTTCAGGCAAGGGTGATGAATGATTATAAAGAAGGGTTATTTATCCCCATTGAAACCTCTGGAGACGGGGAAGTTAACGTGAAAAGCAGGATCCAGATGAAGCTCCACGAGGCAAAGGTGAGGGCAAAGGAAGAGT